>JASIKQ010000038.1 GCA_030049565.1 Candidatus Sulfotelmatobacter sp. | reverse complement strand
GACCGCGAACTCGACCGTGTTCAAGTCGTATCCCAATGCGCGACACAAAGTGAGGCAGTCCTTTTCAATACGCTCTTTCAGACTTGTAGAGGACGGCGGAGGATTGCCCTTCACGTACCGCTCATGATGCGGCGCCCTGGGATCGTACTTCATGATGTGGACTTTTTCCTGGCCGACCACGTAGCAGCGGTAATACTCTTCGAATTTCACGGCGCGCTGAAGGGTCATGCAGAGGTCGCCTGTCTGGTTGTAGTGGTGAAAAAATTCGTCAGGGGAGTGGACGTGGTAAACGTGCTTCCATCCCCCGCCGGAGTAGGGCTTGAGGAATGCAGGGAAGCCCACGTAGTCAAATATTTCCTGCCAGTTAAGCGGATAAATCAGGTTTCGCATGGAACGGTCGGTGGTGCCTTCTGGGTGCTTGTTGTGCGGCAGAATCACCGTCGGGGGAATGGCCACGCCGAGTTTGTGCGCGAGCGCGTAGTTGAAGAACTTGTCATCGGCCGTCCACCAGAAGGGATTGTTGACGACAATTGTTCCATGGAGCGCTGCATTCTTCAGATAAGCGCGATAAAAAGCAATATCCTGCGAAATGCGGTCGATGATGACGGCGTATTTTTGCGGCTCATCCATGCGGATGCCGCCGATCTTGACGAACTCCGCCTCAACGCCGTCGACTTTCATCGAGTTGACCTTCTCGACGAACGCCGGCGGGAAGGTGTTTTCCATGCCGAATAGAATTCCGATTTTCTTCACGACACAATCTCCATTTAAGATTTGTCATCCTGAGCGGAGTGACTGTATCGCGGAGCGAGACAGGCAAGCCGTCGAAGGATCCCTATGCCGCCCCTGCCGCGCCGACATACCCCAGCGCACGCAAGTCGCCCAACGCTAGAAATATTTACCTGCCGAATCAGCGGCCCAAGCCGTGCCAGCAGCTAAATATCTCCGCCCCAAATCCGCCCAGAATTTCCCTCGCCTTGGGTCCAGGCTCTCCGTATACATGAAAGCAGTTGACACTTGCCGTCTTCAATATCTTAGGCACACCTTCCTTAATCGCTGGATCGGCGAGATGTGCCAGCAAAGCATCGGCATCAACGTAGGTTTCGATCAGTTGGCAGCGTTTGCCATCGGTACTTAAATACCACTCATAGCCGAGCGCGCCCGGTTCCCGCCGGGTCGCTTCGACCATCTCTTGCGCGATGGCCTGAAACGCGTCCAGTTTCCCTCCGTGAATCGTGAAGCCCACGTTCAACAGCACTTGCTTGCTCATTGCGTTCAATGGATTACTAGAAGTATTTTCCCGCCATCCTCTGCCATAGCGGCCAGTCGTGCCGCGAATTGTCATTGTAAATATCCAGCCAGTGGGGCACTGCCTTTGCGTTCAACATGGCCGAAAGCTTTACGTTTTGATCCAGGCACATATCCCAATCGGCGGAACCGAGCACGATTTTCATCTGCCGATAGCGGCTCAGGAACCAGTCGTCGGTTTGGTTCGGCAGATAGTCGACCGGGCAATTGAAATAGCAGTCGTCGTCGTAGTAGCCATCGAGAAATTGATGGATATCGAACGCGCCGCTCATGCTGACGCAATGCGACACGACGTCGGGATGCTTCAAAGCAAAGTTCACCGAATGATAGGCACCGAAGCTGCACCCGGTGACGCATAGTTGCGGCGTTTGATTCTTCCAACGCAGAAATGAAATGAACTCGTGCAGAATGTAGCGCTCGTACTGCAGGTGGCGCAGGACGCGAACTTTGGGATGGACCTGCTTGTTGTACCAGCTTTCGAGATCGACGCCGTCGGGACAGAAGATTTGCAGTTCGCCGCGATCGATCTTGGGCGCGAGCGCGGCGATCATGCCGCGGTCTTCATACTCGAAGAACTTTCCCATGGAAGTGGGAAAGACGAGGATCGGAGTACCGGCGTGGCCAAAGACGAGGGCCTCCATGTCGCGGTTAAGTTCCTGGCTGTATGCTTTGTGATATTCACGATTCATTCAGAGTGGCGAAGAGTGGACGAAATATATTACCTGAACTGTCCAGCATCTCGGAGGGTTGATAGAGCGTGAAGCTTCGTTGCAATAAAGCTTGAAAGCGGCTTGATCGCTCACTCATAGCAGAGTGGGCATACAGATGCCCTCGGCAAGCTCAGGGCAGGTTGCTCGACTGCTGCGTTTCGTATTCGCGGAGTCATACCCTCCGCCAACGATCGGGCGGGGAAGCCGTTTTACAGGGCGATCATACGACAGATATGATCCCTGAATCATGATTTGGAAATCATTACTGACAATGGCGCTTCTTCTGACTGGGTTCGGTCCCGCGCAAGAGGCCGGTTCGAAGGAAGTTGAGGCGGTGTACCCCGAGGCCCGTGACCTTTATGTGAATATTCATCAGAATCCGGAGTTGTCGGGGCATGAGACACAAACCGCGGCGAGGCTGGCCGAGCGGCTGCGAAGCCTTACTTATGAGGTTACTGAGCACGTGGGTGGCACAGGGATTGTGGCGATTTTGAAGAATGGCGCCGGGCCGAAGGTGATGTTGCGAACCGAGCTTGATGCGCTCCCAGTGGAAGAGAAAACCGGGTTGCCCTATGCAAGCAAAGTCCACACGAAAGATGATGCGGGACATGAGGTTCCGGTGATGCATGCCTGCGGGCACGATCTGCACATGGCCGCGATTTTCGGTACCGCAGCGGTCATGGCGCACAGCAAAGATACATGGCATGGAACACTAATGTTGATCGGGCAACCTGCGGAGGAGACGGCTGGCGGCGCCAAGGCGATGCTGGCTGACGGTCTATTCACGCGCTTTCCGAAGCCTGATTTTGCGGTGGCAATGCATGTTGAGAACATTCTGGCGGCAGGGACGGTGGGCATTACGCCGGGAGTTTATAACACGAACGCGGATTCGCTGCGCATCACGATTTACGGCAAGGGTGGGCATGGGGCGATGCCGCAGACCACGATCGATCCGATTGTGATTGCGGCGCGGACGATTCTGACTTTGCAGACGATTGCGGCACGCGAGGTGAAGCCGGGCGAGTTGGCGATCGTTACCGTGGGATATGTTCGGGCGGGAACGAAGAATAATGTGATTCCGGATCAGGCGGAGCTGGGACTGACGGTACGGACGAACAAGACCCAAGTGCGGCAGCAGGTGCTGGCGGCGATCACGCGGATTGTGAATGCTGAAGCTGAGGCTGCGGGTGCGCCCAAACTGCCGCTGATTGAGCATTATGAATCGACCGATTTGGTGTACAGCGACCCCGCGTTGGCCGAGCGACTGAAACCGGCGCTGGAAGCGGCGCTCGGGAGGGACCATGTGGCGATGGAGGATCCGATTCCGGCCTCGGAGGATTTTTCTTATTACATCCAGCAGGGAGTTCCGGGATTCTATTTCTCGCTGGGCGGGGCCGATCCGGAGAAGTTTGCCCAGGCTAAGGCTTCAGGGATGAATTTGCCGTCGAATCATTCTCCGCTGTTTGCTCCCGATGTGGATCCGGCGCTGCACACGGGAATTGCGGCGGAAGTGGCGGTGTTGCGGGAATTGATGAAGTAAGAGCGGAGTGGATTTCTCAGCGGTTCGCGAGAGTCGAAATTTCTCCTAGGCCAAGCAGTCGGCCATCTGCGGTCACCAGAGTGAGGTTCAACACCTGTGCCGTGGCTGCCAAGAAACGGTCCGCCGGATCGTCGTGGTCCCAAGGCAAATTGCGAGCCGCCAATGCGATCTCATGAGTCAAAGGCGCCTCGTAGAAGGCAGCGGTGGCACGAGCCACCCATGAACTAATGTCGTGGGGAAGATTGATCCGTCCTTTGGCGTGGAGAGTCAAGGCCTCCCAAGTGCTGACGGGAGAAAGCCATCGTTCGTTCTCAGGATTCTTGATTTCATGCGCGGTTCTCTTGCCGAGTCGATCTGAGGCTTGCATACTCCATATCCAAATGTGGGTATCTAGAAGCAGCCTCAATCGCGCAGTACCTCCCACTCGTCCTTATCATTGGCCGGCGAAATGATATCGCCGAGAACCTGGATTTCATCTTTCATCGAGCCAAACCACTCGGAACCCTTCACTCTGGCCGAGGGCGGTGAAATCTCTGCGATGGGCTTTCCAAAACGAGTGACACAGATCGGCTTCTTCGTTTTTTGCACCTCGTCGAGCAGAGAAAGGCACTTGGCTTTGAATTCCGAAATGGCGACCTGTTTCATACAAATATTGGACCATAGTCAGGATTATTGGTCAACTCGAGGATGGAGGTATTTGTCATGGCGCCTACTTCGAATCTGCGCCGAGGGTGCGCTGGACTTTTCCGCTTGCATCGAGGAACTGGATGACTGGCGTTCCGTCAGGCGCGACCCGGGCCACGAGCCGCTCGTGCCCTTGCTGGTCGCTCAGAGTCAGGCTGACGGATTTGTCTCGTCCACGCCCGAAATATCCACGATTGACAATGCCTCCCGGGTATTTTTCCTCAACCGCCTTGCGCGCTGCGACCTGCTCGGGGCCGGGCGGCATAGCCTTGACGTGCTGCCACTCGGCGGCAAGCTCCGGAGTAAGTGAATGAGAGCTCTGGTCCTCATTGAGAACGTAATAGGTTGTACGCGAGTCCCCTTCGCTATCCGATTCCGCCACCAGGGTCTGATCTCGTTCGTATTCATCGAAACTGAGGTGCCCCCAGCGACGCCGCTTTGATCTTTCTTTCCGCCGAAGATGAGACCGCCGTTTTCAGTTCCTTCCTCATTGTTAAAGAGCATTCCGGTAACGTCGCGGTCGGGGCGTGGATACTCCTTGCCGTGGTAATACGAACCCGGGAACTCGGCCTTGTCGGAGATGACAAGACGCGTAGTGCCGTCCGGTTCGATCACATTGATGCGATGCACCGTGATCTGGTCGAAGCTGGCGTTGGACTCAGATTTGCGTGCCCCCAGCAAGACGACCGATGTGAACGCAACCGTCAACACACCTGAGTAAATAGCAAGGAAGTTCTGGCGCGTGAAAATCTTTATCATTGGCACCCCCACTGGTTTTGATTATGAGCTGATTTGGGAGAGAATTGCGCGAGCCTCTGCCGCTGGATCGGGCGCCTCGGTAATAGGACGCCCCACCACGATGTGGCTGGCGCCGGCGACGATAGCTTCGGCGGGGGTGACGACGCGGACTTGGTCCCCGTGGCCGGTGCCAATCGGCCGCACGCCGGGAGTCACGATGTCAAAGCTGACTCCCAGTTCCGCGCGAAGGTGCGAGGCTTCGCGGGCAGAGGCGACGACGCCGTTGCATCCGCCGGCGAGGGCAAGAGCGGAAAGGCGCAGGACCTCGTCGAGGACGGTTCCGCGGACGCCGATTTTTTCGAGATCTTTTTCGTCGAGGCTGGTGAGCACGGTTACCGCCAGCACGTGCAATCGGGGATTGATAGCGTGAGCGGCGTCGGCCGCGGCGCGCAGCATTCTTCCACCGCCGGCGGCGTGGACGGTCAACATGCTCACGCCGAGTTGCGCAGCTTCGTTGACGGCCGAGGCGACGGTATTGGGGATGTCGTGATACTTAAGATCGAGAAATACGCGGCGGCCCGACGCAATCAAATCGCGCACCAGTTGCGGGCCCTGAGCGGTGTAGAGCTGCACGCCGACTTTATAGGTCAGGACGGAATCGCCGAGCAGAGAGATGATTCTCTGCGCAGCGACGACGGTGGAGACGTCCAGGGCGACAATCAGCTTCTCGCGCGGATCGGTTTTACCAAGGTCATTTTTGCCAATTGCATTTTCAAGAAGGTTATGGGGGTGGGGACGCCCGGTTCGAGCGTCCTGACCAGAATCGGTTCCCTCGGGTTCGGCAGGGATGCGGCGGAGCGGAGCCGGGTGCATCCCTGACAGTGTAGAAGGTTTAGCGAAGTTCCGCCACGGGGTAATTGGCGGCTATAGTTTGGTAGACCTCGCGGCGTTGAGTCCTCGGCTTGACCAGGTCGATGCGTACCCGTTGCAATCCCTTCTGGTCGAACTGCAGTACCCGGGCGGCGCCATAGGACAGGTCGATAATGCGGCCGGGAACGATGGGTCCACGGTCGTTAACCTTGACCACCACCGCCTTGCCGTTGTGAAGGTTGGTGACCTTTACGTAGCTGCCCAGGGGCAGGGTAGGGTGGGCGGCGGTCATATCGTACATGTCATAGTCTTCGCCGCTGGCGGTTGGCTTGCCCTCGAAATACTCGCCGTACCAGGAAGCTGTCCCAATTTGATACGGTTTGTTTTTGTTGGTCTGTCTGCGCACCTCGGGCTTGGTTTGGACGGGGCTAGTTGACAGTGAGCTGGCCTGGGAGTTGTTCGGGGCCTGAGCTGCTCCCAGACCGAAGATCAAACAAGCGATCATCAGTCCATGAGCTAAACGATCTCGCATTCAGTTCTCCTCGCATACTCAAGAGTCGTCCTAGCTAGGCTGTGTTTGAAAAGTTCTATAAATGCTAAGCAACGGGCCGGGGCTTGTCAATCCGAAAGTGAATGGACTAGGGTTATGCCGTAGTTATCGATAGCTTACGTAACTTGTTGTTCGGCATTGGTAATATGCAATATATTGTTAAAAACAATAAAGTTAGATGTTTATAGGATGGTAAATACCATGTTAATCCGGCAACGGGAAAAAATTTCATCTCCAATAATTTCAATAACTTATGCTGCAATACTTCCTAAGTTGTTTCCGATGAGCACT
>JASIKQ010000349.1 GCA_030049565.1 Candidatus Sulfotelmatobacter sp. | reverse complement strand
CGTCGTGTGCGGGCACGCTCATGATGGCGCCCGTGCCGTAATCCATGAGGATGTAGTTGGCGACCCAGACGGAAATCTTTTCGCCGTTGAACGGATTGATGGCGTAGCGGCCGGTCGGCACGCCGTGCTTTTCGATTTCGCCGATATCGCCTTTTTCTCTGGCCTTGCGCTGCTCGGCGATGAGCTGATCAATTTTGCCGCGCAAGTCGGGATTGCCCGCGGCGAGATCATTCACCATAGGATGCTCGGGCGCAAGCTGAAGGGAAGTCGCGCCGTATATGGTATCGAGACGCGTGGTGAAGACCTTGATGCTGGCGCCGGCCCGGCCGAAGCCTTGGTGCGGCTGTGAGTAGTCGAGTTTGAACTCGACCAGAGCGCCTTCGCTGCGGCCGATCCAGTTGCGCTGCATGGTGACAACTTTTTCAGGCCAGCCGGAGAGCTTTTCGAGGTCGCGCAACAATTCGTCGGCGTATCTGGTGATGCGCAAGAACCATTGCTCGAGTTCGCGCTGCTCGACCGGGGTATCCTCATGGCGCCAGCAGCATCCGTTGGGCAACACCTGCTCGTTAGCAAGAACGGTGGCGCATTGCGGGCACCAGTTGACTTTGCTTTTCTTGCGGTACGCCAGACCTTTTTCGTAGAGCTTGAGAAAGAACCACTGGTTCCAGCGGTAGTAATCAGGCAGACAGGTGGTGACTTCGCGGGACCAGTCATAGGCGAAGCCGAGGCGCTTCATTTGCGCCTTCATCTTGGCGATATTGGCGAGTGTCCACTGGCGTGGCGGGGTGTTGTTCTGAATGGCGGCGTTTTCCGCGGGCAAGCCGAACGAATCCCAGCCCATGGGATGAAGCACGTTATAGCCGTTCATCCACATGTAGCGGGCGAGGGCATCTCCAATCGAGTAGTTGCGCACGTGGCCCATGTGCAGCACGCCCGAGGGATAGGGCAACATTTCGAGGACGTAGTATTTCTTTTTCGCGGAGTGAGACTCGGCGGCGTAGAGCTGTGGGTCGCTTTGCCAGCGCTCGGACCATTTCGCCTCGATGCGCTGCGCATCGTAACGCTCGTCATTATTTGGACGATCGTGAGTTTGCTTACCGATTTCTCCAGGAACGAGCGTCACGGCTTCTTCTCGCGTTTTGCCTTGCGGGGACATGGAGGAATTGAGACTTAAATTCTACTTGGCAGACTGCAAAACGCACAAACGATCAGCGATAGATATGTTAGCGGTGACCCACTTCGAGAATCAGAACCGTGATCTTCCCGTGCTGGATGTCGCAGATCAGGCGATAGTCGCCGACTCGATAACGCCACAGTCCCTTTTTCTCACCATGTAGGGGTTTGCCCAGTTGCCGAGGATCCGCTACATCTTTCAGCCGATCATGCAGAAACCTGACGATGGAGTTCTGCGCTGCGCGGTCCAACTTGGCGATCTGCCGCTCGGCAGTCCGAGTAACTTCAATGCGCCAGCGCATCACCGAGATCTTCGGCGATTCACCGTCCTCGGACGCCCGTTGCGATGATTCAGGCCGAGCCTGCGCTCCAGTTCGTGCAGGGTGATTGTCGCTTCTTGCCGTTCCAGAGCGGCGATTCCCCGTAGGTAATCTTCACGATCCTCGAGATATTGCCGTATCGCTTCCCGCGCATAGTAGCTCTTGCTGCGGCCGGTTTCTCTCGCCAGAGAGTCGAGTTTCCCTTCCAAATCAGCATCGAGACGTATTCCAAGCATATGTTTAACAAGTTTAACACGAGCCAAGCGACCAGGCACAGACGAGATGCGATCTCTGATCCTGGTTCCTAATTACTGCGCACCCTTGGAACGTGCCTTCTTCAATTTATTGTAATCGCGGGCGTACACGTGCAAGCCAAGGTGCGGCGTCAGTTTCGCGTAGCCGGCGACAATCTGTTCTTTGTAGTGATCGAGATAGAAATCGAACGAGTCGCTGGGGTCCATGTCGGTGAGAATCAGATCGGCATCGTTCATCGTCAGCTTGCCAAAGCGCAGGTCCCCTTCGTGATACGCCATGTAATTCCCAGGCTGTTTGGCGGTGAAGTGTGAGGCTTGCGGAGAACCGAAGACCTGCACAAGCTCATTGCCTTCAAGGCGGATGGCCGTGATTTTACCCTGAATGTGTGGCGGCGGAAGAATTTGCTGTGGATCGATGATCAAGTCGTCTTTCTCCGCGTCCAATCCTGGAACGTTCTTTGCGCCGATCAGCTTGGAGAGATCCATTCCGAGCAAATCCATCAGGCCCTTCACCGACAAGCGCACCGCCTTTATGTGTTCCGCGTGAAGGCGAATTCGCCCATCGCCATTGACGGAGAGTGTGCCGGTCATTTCAAAGGGCACGTCACCTTTTTTCAACTTGCCCTTCGCCATGAGCTGGTTGTTGTGGTTTTCGAGGGTCAGATCCTTAATGGGAGCGTCGCTCGACGACAGCACATTGTCGTTCAAGACCTGGGCCAGTGAATTGCAACCTATGGAAATCTCCGCGGATGCAATGGCGAGCGTAAACGAGTTCAGATCGTCGAAGACAACGACGGTTCCTGGTTTGGCGGGAAGAAGGTGTCCTTGGAGTTTTACGATATGGACTGCCGTAGGGGCCGTGTAGTGATACATCACATTCTTCATCGCGACCTGCACGGGGCGATGCTCGGCAACTTCGCTGCCGCGCGCAGCAACCGGAAACGGTACGCCAGTAAGGGAAAGCAGAATTAATGCCAGGACAAAAACTCGACAACAGCAGGGCTTGAGCATTGCGGTTGGATGCAACTACCATCAGTTCCGTCTAGATCACGAAGTTTTTTAATGCCGCCACATTTCTGCGGTCGTCTCCGGGACTGTCGATCGGCGTTTCGGCGATGAAAGCGGCGTGGGCGAGACGGAGGTCGTTGAGCAGGATGGCAAATGCTTTTTTGCCGATCATTCCTTTGCCGATGTGTTGATGGCGGTCGAGCTTGGATCCGCGGGCGGCCTTGGCATCGTTGCAGTGAACGACCTTGACATTGTTCAGACCGATGGTGGCGTCGAGGTGCTGGAGGGTCTGGTAAATGCCTTCTTCCCTGACGATGTCGTAGCCCGCGACGTGAGTGTGGCAGGTGTCAATGCAGGCGGCGATGGGAAGAATGCCGCGCAGGCAGTCGATGACTTCGGCGACTTGTTCGAACGTACCGCCGAGGGAGAATTCGGATCCGGCGGTGTTCTCGATCAGGATGGTCAGCCCGCCTTTGGCCAGATCAAGATCGTGCGTGGCGGTAGCGATGGCGGCGGCGGTTTGCAGCAGTCCGCGCTCGCGGTCGGCGCCGCGAAAAGAGCCTGGGTGAAGGACAAGATACTCGGCACACAGAGATAGCGCTCGTTCCACCTCGCCGCGAAATGCCTGTACTGATTTTTGCAAGAACAACTGATTGGTGCTGGCGAGATTGACCAGATAATTGGTGTGGATCACCAGCGGCTTCAGATCATACATTGCGCGCAGACGCGACATTTCCGCGCACTGCACCCGGCTGAGTTCATAAGGCGCCCATTGGCGCGGGCTGGTTGAAAAAATTTGCAGGGTGTTGCACCCAAGCCGATAGGCGCGTTCGGCGGCATTGAAAATCCCTCCGGCAGTTGAGGTGTGAATGCCGATGCGGCGGGAAGTGAGGCGGGGAGGGCGTTTCGGCGGGCGACAGGAAAGGATGTCTTGTTCGCGGGCCATGGAGTGAGGCATGGGATGAGTATAGAGAAGAGTCCAGTACAGATTGAAGGGTTGGCGGCAAGAGTGCCCGCCCACACCACATTTCCCAAAATCAATTCATCGTGATTACGGCTCGGTACCGAACTTTGCCTTCGGCGACGCGGTCATAGGCGCGGGTTATTTCATCGAGTTTGTAGACTTCTTCTATAACTTTCACTTTTCCTTTGGCCACGATATCGAGGGCTTCGTAGAGATATTCCGGCCCGTTCTGTGACGATCCGAGCAGGCGCGCACGCTTGAACATAAGCTCGGGCGTGTAGTTGAGCGGTTCTTGGCTGACGCCCATCAGAATGATGCGTCCGTCGGGACGCATGCCTTTTGCGGCTTCGGCAGTTGCGGCCCAGGAGTTGGAGGTCGCGAGCAGCACGTCGGTGCCGCCAGCGGCCAGCAGCTTCTCTCCGCTTTCCACGACTTCATCTGCACCCATTGCGCGAATGGACTTTTCTTTGTCCTTGGATTTGGTGACGGCGATGGTTTCGAATCCTGAGGCTTTGGAATATTGCAGCGCGAGATGGCCCAAGCCGCCAATTCCGACCACGGCGATGCGCTCGTGGGGCTTGGGATCGGCAAGGCGAAGGCCGCTCCAGACGGTGTAACCGGCGCAGAAGATGGGGGTGGCCTGCTCATAGCTGAGATTGCCGGGGATGAGCATGGTCGCGTCGGCGTAAGCCAACATGTATTCGGCGTGGCTGCCTTGCAGCGTGATGCCGGTGGAGATGGCATTCTGGCAGAGTTCTTTTTTGCCGCGCAGGCACCACTCGCAGCGTCCGCAGCCGCGCTGCACCCAGCCGACTCCGACCCGATCGCCAATCTTGCGCGAGGCAACCCCCGGGCCGATCTCCACGATTTCACCCACCGGTTCATGGCCCAGCACGCGGGGAAACTGCGTGGGCAGCGCTCCGTGCGTGATGTGAACATCGGTGTAGCAGAGGCCGCTGGCGTGAATCTTGATGACGACCTGGTTTGGGCCGGCCTTGGGCGTTTGCCATTCTTTGACTTCCCACCTGCCGTTTACGGAGGGGACGACTGCTGCTTTCATGAGGAGTGCTCCGACGATACTTTGGGTTGCAGTGGTTGGATGCAAGCGCGATTCGAGGGATGCAAAGGCGCCGCATTTGCGGGGCATCGCGGGCAAAGGTAAACTTGATGGACCCGCCGCGTGGGAAGCGGCGAGGAAACCGAATCGGAATTGTGCTCGATGGACAGCCCCTTCGGCTGGCTTCGCTCCCTCAGGGCAGAGGCTCAGGCGGCTGTTTCCACATGAGCCATCCCGGCCCGAAAAAGGGGACCTATGTTAGTCGTGATGAAGGCGCACGCGACGGAAGAGGAAGTGCGTGGCGTCTGCCAAAAGATCGAAAAATTAGGCTATCGCGCCCATCCCATGCCGGGCGCGCAACGCACCGCCATCGGCATTACCGGCAACAAGGGCGAAGTGGAGCAGGGCACGCTGGAAGAAATGCCGGGCGTGCAGGAAGTCATCAAAGTATCGAAGCCGTACAAACTCGTCAGCCGCGATATTAAAGAAGAGAACACAGTGATCCGCTTTGGCGGAACCCAAGCCACGATCGGCGGCAGCGGGTTGGCGATTGTGGCTGGGCCTTGCGCCATCGAGAGCCGCGAGCAGGCCTTTGCCGTTGCTGATCGAGTATGCCGCGCTGGGGCGCAGTTCTTTCGCGGCGGAGCGTACAAGCCACGAACGTCTCCGTATTCGTTTCAGGGATTGGGGGAAGAAGGCCTGCGGATCATGGCCGAGATTCGCCAGCAATACGGGATGAAAATTATTACCGAAGCCATCGACAACGAATCGCTTGACCTGGTCGAAGAATATGCGGATGTGATCCAGATCGGGGCGCGCAACATGCAGAATTTTTCTTTGCTCAAGCGGGCGGGCCGGGCGAGAAAACCGGTGCTGCTGAAGCGCGGCATGTCGGCCACGCTGGAAGAATTTCTGATGGCGGCCGAATACATCTTGAGCGAGGGCAACTACAACGTTGCGCTGTGCGAGCGTGGCGTTCGCACCTTTGCCGACCATACTCGCAACACGCTCGACCTGAGCCTGGTGCCGGCGGTGCAGCGGTTAAGTCATTTGCCCATTCTTGTCGATCCCAGCCACGGAACTGGGAAACGAAATAAGGTGACGCCGCTGTCGCGTGCTGCCGTTGCCGTCGGGGCCGACGGATTGATGGTGGAAGTCCATAACAATCCTGACGAAGCGATGTCGGATGGTCCGCAGTCGCTATTTCCCGATCAGTTTGACGAGTTGATGGCGCAGGTGCGGCAGATTGCGGCGGTGGTGGGAAGGACAGTGCCGGGGATTGGGGTGAGGGAAACGGTGGCGGTGAAGTAAGAGTTTCGACTCATGAGCAAGGCTGTCTTCATTCTGATTGCCTGCGGTTTCCTGATTCTTTCAGCGGTGGGTCAGTCTACTCCGCAAAATGTTCCTCAGTGCCCTCCATCGCCCGACGATACAAATTACGCTCCTGACAACATGGTTCGGCCTAAGTATCCGAAGGACGCGCTTCGCAACAGCACTGCCGGTACTGTTGATTTGAAGACAGTCATCACACCTGACGGCAAGATGAAGGAACTTGCCATTATCGACGGCGATCTCGAGTTCTTGTTCTGCTAATCTTGCTTCTTCTCTTATCGAATCATCTTGCGCAAACTTCTCTTTATCGCTGTACTGATTCC
>JASIKQ010000348.1 GCA_030049565.1 Candidatus Sulfotelmatobacter sp. | reverse complement strand
CACGCCTCCACTGACAGCGACGTCACCGTGACATCCGGCACAATAGGTTTGAAAGAGCTGCTCGCCTTTGCGAATCGTTGCAAGACTCGCTGGATTCGGTAGCGCTGTCAACTGTGGCTGCTCTACGGCTTGCAAGGGCGGCAGGCTCTCATTCCCTCCGAGCTTGAAAACCAGCATGCGGCTGGCATTACGTACTCGCCCCGATACGAAAGAAACTTCGCCCGCAGCCAGCGGAAAAACGCCGCCCCAGCCTGCGAGCACGGCAATGTACTGGTGGCCGTTGGCCTCGTACGTGACCGGCCCCGCCATCACTCCGGTCTGAGCCGCAAATGACCACAATTTCGCTCCGGTATCGGCACGGTAAGCTTCAAAGTTTCCGCCGGCGGTCCCTTCAAAAACTAGATTTCCCGCCGTCGCGAGCGTGCCACCGTTCCAGGGGCCCGGTCGCGCAATCGTCCAGGCGGCCTTCTGCTGCACTGGGTCCCAAGCCACTAATTTCCCTTTGACGGTTGCCAAAATCGCTTTCTTCACCTTGGGATCTTGCGGCATGCCGGCCGCTACTACGTCGATTCCATAATTCGGCGCAAGCTTCTTCGCCGCAAAGCTTTCGGGCAGCTTGTACTTGAATCCGGCATCGTTCACTGGAATGTAGGCAAGATGAGTGAGAGGACTATATGACATCGGTTGCCAACTGTGCGCCCCGACTGGTCCAGGGACAATGGGCGCAGGATCGGCACCGTGATATCTTGCCAACCCGGTTTCTACAGGCCGGCCTGTTTTCAAATCCACTCCACTGGCCCAGTTGACAAAGGTGCATGGCTTGGCGGAAATTAGCTCGCCGTTCGTGCGGTCGAGGACATAAAAGAAGCCGTTTTTCGGCGCTTGCATCAAGACTTTGCGCGCGCGCCCGTCAATGACGAGATCAGCGAGGATGATATCTTCGGCGGAGTCGAAATCCCAGGCATCTGCAGGGTCTTCCTGATAATGCCAGACGTATTCTCCGGTCTCCATTTTGAGAGCAATTATGGAACAGGTGAGCAAATTATCGCCGCCCCTGGGACTGCGAAATTTTTCGCTCCACGGGGTTCCGTTTCCCGTGCCGATATAGAGCTGATCGAGTTCGGGATCATAGGCAATCGCGTTCCACACGGTGCCGCCGCCTCCGAGCTTCCACCAGTCACCACTCCAGGTCTTGGCGGCTTTTGCGAGAATCGGACTTTCAGACGGCTTTGAGGGATCACCTGGCACGGTGTAAAAGCGCCATACCAACTTTCCGGATTCGCTGTCGTAGGCCGATACATAACCGCGCACTCCAAATTCTCCGCCGCCGTTGCCCATGATTACTTTGTCCTTGACTACGCGGGGAGCGCCGGTAATCGTGTAGCGGAAATTGGGATCAATGGTGAGCGTTTCCCAGACAAGACGGCCTGTCTTCGCATCCAGAGCAATCAAGCGTCCATCGAGAGTTCCGACAAAAATCTTGCCCTTCCACGCTGCGACTCCCCGATTCACGACATCGCAACACGCATTTATCGCCCAGTTGCCGGGAACTTTGGGATCATAGGACCATAGCAGCTGTCCGGTGGTGGCATTCAGCGCGAGGACTTTGCTCCATGCGCTGGTAAAGTACATGACGCCGTCAACGACGGCTGGAGTCGCTTCCTGGCCTCGATTTGTGTCCAGGTCGTAGTACCAGGCCAATCCAAGCTGCGCGACATTACGATCATTAATCTGATTTAGCGGGCTAAAGCGCTGCTCGTCGTGAGTGCGGCCGTAGGTCATCCAGTTACCCGGCTCCCGATCCGCGTTGATGATTCGAGTTTCGTTCACATCCGCAGGTCTGAGAGGGTTATTGGAAATCACTCTGGCTCGATTGCACGCCACTGAACCCATTGCAAGAAAAACTGCAACACCCAGTCTCATTGCGCGCGGCGCAACCGGGATTTCTAATTGTCGAATTGCATGAGGCACAAGCAAGAGCCAATCAGACATCAAAAAAGACAGTTTCCTGATCTCCCTGAAGTCTCACATCGAACCGCCAATATCCGGGATGGGTAGGATCAGGGCGAGCCAGGAGCGTTTCACGCCGCTCAGGCGGAACCAGCCCCAGGATGGGATCCTCGTTGTTAGCGGCATCTCCGGCGAAATAAACTCGCGTGTAGAGCTGCTTCAGCATTCCACGGGCGAAAACCGCAAGAGTGAGATGCGGCGCCTGCAACGTGCCGTTGGGAGCACGTCCGGGCTTTATCGTCTCAAGCACGCAACTGCCATCTCCTCCGGTGGCGAGACGGCCAAAGCCGATCCATCCCGGATCGAGCGTTTTCGGCTGCGGATCGTCGGGATGACTGTATTTTCCGTTCGAGTCCGCTTGCCAAATTTCTAGCATGGCATCGTTCACCAGGGCGCCGTCGCCATCCAGCACGCGAAACGTGATCCAGACGCGCTCGCCTTTGGCCTGCGGACCAGCGACACACCTGACGCAGTGCTCGTCGGTGGTCAGCTCGATCCGGAAATATGGGCCAACCGTCTGCGAGGGGGTAGGGACCAGGTCCATATCAGCTCTCAAAAGGCGTCGCCTCCCGACCGCGCAACACGATGTCGAACTTGAATCCCTTTGCCCATTGCGGCCGCGTCGTCTCCAGATCGAATTTCGAGATCATCCGCTGTCTCGCTCGTTCGTCTGGTACAGATTGGAAGATGGGATCGTAGTCAAATAATGGATCGCCGGGAAAATACATTTGCGTGACCAGGCGCGAGATAAAAGCCGTTCCAAAAACTGAAAAGTGAATATGCGCGGGCCGCCACGCATTGTAGTGATTAAACCAGGGATATGCGCCGGGCTTAATGGTGATGAAACGGTATGCTCCTTGGTCATCGGTCATAGTTCGGCCAGCACCACTGAAATTGGGATCCAGCGGAGCGGGATGTTGGTCGCCAATGTGCCGATACCTTCCCGCGGCATTGGCCTGCCAAATCTCGATCAGTGCGTTGGGGACAGGCCGCCCGTTACTGTCGAGCACGCGTCCGCTCACGATGATGCGCTCACCGATTGGCTCTCCGTTATGCTGGCAGGTCAGGTCGTTATCCTTTTCGCCTACCTTTTCATGTCCAAAAATTGGCCCGGTAATCTCCGAAAGAGTATGTGGCAGGAGGATCAGGGGTTTTAACGGCGCACGTTTGATGGTGGCCTGGTAAGGCTCATACAAAGACGGTGGCTGGCTGCCCTTGGGGAGCCGCGCATAGGCCTTGGCGGAAAGTCGTGTGCTCACTTCGGAATCCATCCCACTCCTGTTCGACATGTGCTTTGCGCATGGCGTCAGCTCGTGCAGTTCGGTCAGCTGGCGAAAAGCTTGTTCAAATTTGCGCACACACCGACTTGGCTTCGGTATACAAATCAAGCGCCGGTTTGCCCCACTCGCGTCCCCAGCCCGACTGTTTGTATCCCCCGAACGGCAGAGCGGAATCGAACACGTTATAGCAGTTGATCCAAACCGTCCCCGCCTTCAACTTTGCCGCCAGGCGATGTGCCTTGCTGATGTCGCGGGTCCATACGGCTGAGGCCAGGCCGTAAATACTATCGTTCGCAAAGGTTGCCACTTCACTCAAATCGTCGAATGGAATCGCCGTCACCACTGGACCGAAAATCTCTTCGCGGACCACTTTCATCGTGGCCTTCACGTCGACCAGCACCGTAGGTTCGACAAAGTATCCCGGGCCATCGACCTTCTTGCCTCCAACCAGTGCCTTGGCGCCGTCCCTGTTGCCGGAAGCGAGATAGCCGCAGACGCGATCTTGCTGTTCTTTTGAAACCAACGGCCCCATGTTGTTGGCAGGATCGATTCCCGGACCGATGTGAAAGGTCTTGGTGAAGTCGGCAACGCCTTCCACGACTTTGTCAAAAATGCTCTTATGCGCGAACAGCCGCGAACCGGCACAGCAAATCTCACCCTGGTTGAAGAAGATAGCCATCGCGCTGCCCGGAATGGCCTTTTCCAGGTCGGCATCCTGAAGAACAACATTGGGTGACTTGCCGCCCAACTCCAACGAAACTTTTTTCAGATTTCCGCTGGCGGCGTTCAGGATGAGCCTGCCGACCTCGGTCGATCCGGTGAAGGCAATCTTGTCGACATGGGGATGTGCGGCGAGCGCAGCGCCAGCTGTTTCGCCATAACCCGGCACGATGTTGACCACACCGTCGGCAAAGCCGGCCTCCATGATTAGTTCTCCCAACCGCAACGCGCTCAAGGGAGTCTGCTCAGCAGGCTTCAATACACAGGTGCAGCCCACCGCCAAGGCCGGGCCGAGCTTCATCGAAGCCATAATCAGCGGGAAATTCCAGGGAATAATCTGGCCTGCGACACCAACTGGCTCGCGAAGCGTATAAGCCAGATATTTTGCTCCGTGTGCGGAAATTGGAATGGTGGCCCCTTCTACCTTTGTCGCCCAGCCTGCATAGTAGCGA
>JASIKQ010000347.1 GCA_030049565.1 Candidatus Sulfotelmatobacter sp. | reverse complement strand
ATTTCCCTCGTCTGTCAATACCTCTCGCGGGCTGTGACCGCATGCAGATTTCCCGTTCCGGACGCACGGAAACCATTAATCCCATTCGCGGGCACGCCGTTTTCGTTCCCGACCATGCGTGGAACAAACCGGATTGGTCCGAAGCTGTCGAGGTGATGACTTTTCTGTTTGGAGTCAAACAGATCGGCATCAGCCTGGTGCAGCATAAGGGTGGATCCCACGAGACGCCACTGGCCGTAAAAGCGCATGTACACAGCGGTTACGACGTGCCCACGCACAGTGTTCTTGCCGCGCTGATGGTGTTGGCAACCGATCACGCAAGTGGCGCTTTAGCGCGGCTTTTGACCCAATCCCTGCTGCATGCCTGCCTCCGACTATTGAAAACGCCCAGGAAGCAGGCGCCGCGAAAGGCCATTCGTACCTACGAATCTATTTGCCTGTACGTGCAGGAGAACTTTCACCGGCCCATCACGCGCGAGAGCATCGCGGGCTATTTCGGACTCGCCCCCAACCACGTGTCTCGTTTATTCCGAAAAGAAGGCTTTATGCGCTTCAACGACTATTTGAACCTGGTGCGGGTAAACCGAGCTAAGTTCATGCTGCAGAACTACAATATGACTCTGAAGGAGATTGCGGCGAGTTGCTGTTACACCGATGCGGCATACTTCTGCCGGGTCTTCAAAAAGATATGCAAAGTCACTCCTACGGAGTACCGCGCCGCCCACACCGCGCATGCTTCGGATGAGAACTCCGAGGTGGCAAGCAAGAATGTTATTTGAGTGCAATAAACGTTCCATCTCTCCTGTATCCACGAATAGGACAAATCACACATACTACCAGGCTTATGGATTCGTAAGCCCGGATTACGAATTGAGCTAGCCTCACGGTTCTCGCAAAGCGCAGCAGGTGTGAAGTTATGCCAGATGCTGGATGCAAGGCCGTGTTCTGATTTCGTTCCTGAATACTAAGAGGTTCCTGAGTCAGAGGTAGTCGCGCGTACAATACACCAAACCGTTTCGGCACCAGACCCTGAATGCTTGCATCCCTGCAAAAGCTGAGGCAGCACCTGCTGACAGGAGTTTCGTACGCGATTCCATTTATCGCCTGCGGAGGCATCTTGATCGCATTGTCAGACGCGTTTGCGATGACTCCCTCTGGCCCTAACTTTTCTCATTCCCCGCACCTAAAACTGGTATTCGATATTGGCTCGGCTTCGTTCGCTCTGATGTTCCCGGTTCTGGCGGGCTACATCGCGTATTCGATCGCCGGCAAACCGGGATTAGTGCCGGGTTTTCTCGGCGGATATCTCGCCGGCGAGGTACGCGCCGGTTTCATCGGAGCGATCCTGGCCGGACTGCTCGCCGGCTATGTTGTCGAACTATTAAAGAAGATCCCGGTCTCAAAGTATCTGCGGCCAATCATGCCGATTCTTGTGATTCCCATCGTTGCCGGCGCGTTCATTGGCGTGGTGATGATCAAAGTTCTCGGCGCCCCCATTGCGTTGTTCATGGAGCACGCGAATCGCGCGTTGCAGTCGATGAGCACCGGCAATGATGTGCTCCTAGCCCTGCTGCTCGGTGCGATGATCGCTGTCGACATGGGCGGACCGGTTAACAAGACAGCGTTTTTCTTTGGTGCGGCCATGATCAGCGAAGGTAACTACAGGATTATGGGAGCATGCGCGGCGGCCATCTGCACGCCTCCGCTGGGCATGGGACTAGCAACACTCGTGCGCCGGAAGTTATGGAGCGTGGAAGAGCAGGAGGCTGGGTTGGCAGCGATTGCCATGGGATTGATCGGGATTACGGAGGGAGCGATTCCCTTCGCGGCGGCCGATCCCATCCGGGTAATCCCAAGTGTCGTTGCCGGTTCGGCGGTTGCGGCTGTGATCGCCATGATTGGAGGAGTCGGGGATCACGCTCCTCATGGGGGTCCCGTAGTGTTACCGGTAGTTGACCATCGCGGTGTCTACATTGTGGCTATTCTCGTGGGCACTCTGGTAACCGCGGCATTGGGTACTTTGCTCAAACTGAGGAGCACTGTCGCAAACAAGGAGGAGCGGGGATGAAAATCGTCGCTGTAACGGCATGTCCAACCGGAATCGCTCATACGTATATGGCGGCCGCGCGTCTAGAGAAAGTTGCGAAAAATTTCGGGCACGATATCAAAGTGGAAACTCAAGGTGCGATGGGCATTGAGAACAAGCTGACCGAGAGTGACATCCGGCAGGCGCAGATTGCAATCTTTGCGGTCGATATCGAAATTGAAGGCCGGGAACGATTCAACGGAGTCAAAGTCATTCAGGTCCCGCTGCAGGAAGCACTCAAGAATCCGGAAGGGATTTTCGCCAAGATTCAACACTGAGGATGGCAGATCACAATCACAGATCGCTGGAGATGGTCTTTTCATGTCCGCTCGCGAGCGGACTGCATGCCCGCCCTGCCAGCCAGTTGGCCGAGGTTGCGAATCAGTATGCGTCGGAAACAACGCTGACAAACCTGCGCAATGGACTTGTCGCCAACGCGAAGAGCGTGCTCGGCATTATTGCCACAGACATCCGCCATCAGGATCGCTGTGTGCTCGTGTCCAGCGGAGTGGATGAGCGTGCTGCTTACAAAACGCTGCAAGCCTTCGTGCAAGATACCTTGGCGCAATGTGACGTTCCCTTAGTCGACACCGCCAGCTCTCCTCATAGCAATGCTGTTCCCCGGCCGCTGAAAGCGGCGGGTGTAGTTTCGATTCCTGGAGTGCCCGTGAGCCGGGGAATTGCCCAAGGGGAAGTAGTAATCCTTAGGAGAATGACTCTGCCCGAAAAAGCCGGATCGAAGCCGGGATCGATCAACCCAAAACATGAGTTAGACTTGATTAGAGATGCATTGGCCGCGGTCCGGCACCAGATACTTGAAAAACTCAAGTATTCCCTTACGCCCGTAGGCAGCGCGGTGCTGCAGGCTGATCTCGCGATGGCTGGCGATGTCCTGTTACAGGAAAAGCTGACCCAGCAGGTTTTGAGCGGGAAGTCGGCGGCGCAAGCCGTCATCGAGACCGCTGAATATTTCATCGATTTGTTGGGTCACGCCGAGAGCGAATACATCCGGCAGCGTTCGGAAGACATTGAGGAAATC
>JASIKQ010000346.1 GCA_030049565.1 Candidatus Sulfotelmatobacter sp. | reverse complement strand
GACGTGAAGTACCACATGGGCGCGACCGGGGAGTACATCACAAAGAGCGGCAACAAGGTCCACATTCATCTGGTTTCAAATCCCAGCCATCTGGAAGCGGTCGATCCCGTCACCGTTGGCCGCACGCGCGCCAAGCAAGACCGCACTGACGAGGGCGGGCGCGAAAAATATCTCCCGCTGCTCGTGCACGGCGACGCGGCGTTCGCCGGACAGGGCATCCTCGCCGAAACCATGAATTACGCCGACCTTCCCAGCTACACGGTGGGCGGCACGATTCACGTCGTCGTCAACAACCTGCTGGGATTCACGACAAGCTACGTCGAGGAGCACTCGACGCGCTTTGCCGCCTGCATCGCCCGCCGCCAGTCGATTCCCATTTTTCACGTCAACGGCGAAGACGTAGACGCCGTTGTTCGCGTGGCTCGCCTTGCGACTGAATACCGCTATCGCTTCGGCACCGATGTCGTGATCGATCTCATCGGTTATCGCCGACACGGCCACAGCGAAGTCGACGATCCGACCATCACGCAGCCTTTGCTCTACAAAAAAATCAAAGAACATCCTCCACTCTGGGAAATCTACGCGGACGATATCGGCGTGCGCGATGCGGAGGCCCAGGCTGCGAAAATCAGAGAAGAATTCGAGTTAGCGCAGCAAAATGCCGGCAAGATTACCAAGAAACCCACGCTTCGCGAACTGCCCAGTTATTGGAATCAATACTACGGCGACCGTCACAAGCCGGAATATGAAGTGGAAACGGGACTGTCGCTGCAAGAGCTTGCCGAACTGACGACTCGCCTCACCATTTATCCGGATAGATTTCACATCCATCCCAAGGTCAAAAAGCTGCTCGAGCAGCGCGCCGAGATGGGCACTGGCAAGCGTCCCATCGATTACGGCATGGCCGAAGCGCTCGCGTTTGCCAGCCTGGTAAGAGCTGGAATCCCGGTTCGCCTCTCCGGCCAGGACTCGCGCCGCGGAACGTTCAATCAGCGCCATTCCGTTCTCATCGACACCGAAAATGAAAACGAATATGTTCCGCTGGAAAACATCGCACCCGGCCAGGCCCGCTGCGGGATCTACAATTCGACTTTGTCGGAGCCGGGTGTGCTGGGATTTGAATATGGCTACAGCCGCGATTATCCCGAAGCGCTGGTTCTGTGGGAAGCGCAATTCGGCGATTTCGTCAACGTTGGGCAGGCCATCATCGATCAGTTCATCGCGGCCGGCGAAGCCAAGTGGAATCTGCTTTCGGGCTTGGTCTTATTGCTACCGCATGGCTACGAGGGCCAGGGGCCGGAACACTCCAGCGCGCGCATCGAGCGCTTCATTCGGCTCGCGGCCAAGCATAACATTCAAATCGCGCAGCCGTCTAATGCCGGGCAGTACTTTCACTTGCTCCGCAGGCAAGCCTTGCGCCACTGGCGCAAGCCGCTAGTCGTGTTCACACCCAAGAGCATGTTGCGCCATCCCGACGCGTCATCTCCGATCGCAGATTTCACCCGCTCGAGCTTCCTCAACGTGCTTCCCGACAGCGAAATCGGCGAGGCCGACCGCATCCTGATCTGTAGCGGAAAGATCGGGCACGAACTCCAGGCCGAACGCAAGAAGAGAAAAGATATTTCGACGGCGATCGTTTTCCTGGAGCAGTTGTATCCCTTCCCCGAACAAGAACTGGCTGCCGAATTCGCCCGCCATGGCGAGAGTGGCGATATCGTCTGGGTTCAGGAAGAGCCCGCCAACATGGGAGCGTTGTTCAACATGCTCCCACGCCTGGAGCGCATCGCCGGCAGTCGCCACGTGCTCTCCGTGAAGCGCAGCTCCAGCGCCAGCCCCGCCACCGGCAGCGCCAAAGCGCATGAAGTGGAGCAGAGGACATTGCTGACCTTAGCATTTACTACGAAGGGATAGCCAAGATCCAAAGGGGTAGCACCCCCCCAACTCCACCCAAGCTTACCCACCAAGGTAAGCGTACCGCTGCCTTCGACGGGAATGTCGAAGTTTGTCCGGACAATACCCGTAAATGTAGTGAGCGGCGAGCGAAGGTTTGGGCCCACTGGTCTTCCTGGCCAGTATGCCTATTCAGGTGACGATGAAGGGCCCAGCGACGGTCCGCAATTGTTGCAATCTGCAACACATTGGAGCTTATCCCACAGTGGAATGGTCTAAATGGCGCGAATAACCGCGCGGTTGCCCCACTTTGGGACTGCAGGTTGAAGAATGAAGAGCGAATGCGCGATTCAATCTATAACCTGCGCCAAAATTCCCGCCGAGCTTCTCATGCGCTGTGTGATATGGCTCACACTGGCTTCGCCCACGACTCACGAGTTGAATTAAAAACCAATAATTTCAACAACTTGGCCCCTCGGTTCAGGATGGCGCACGGCGTGCTTTTTCCTGGGTGTGGGGGTAAACCATGGCCGCATCGTTACCACGAAAAATTTGGCAAACACTGGGCGCGATTAAAACTGGCGTCGTTCTCCTCATTTTGGTCGTTATTCTCTCGGCGGCCGGCACGGTGATTCTGCAACGTCCCACAACCGACCCCGACGAGATGCAGCGCGCCTACTCACCGCAAATGCTGCGCGTGCTCGACTCGCTCGGTTTGACCGACGTTTTCCACGCCTGGTGGTTCGTATTGCTGCTCGCGCTGGTGAGCCTAAGCATTATCGCTGCCTCGTTGCAGCGTTTGCCCAACGCTTGGAGATACTTCTCAAGGCCTTACAAAAGTCCAGATCAGACATTTCGTAAGTCTCTGCCCCTGCACAAGCTGATTCCGATAAAAGACGAGGAACTGGCGTTGAGCACAACGGAGCGAGTCTTGCAAAAGTCCGGCTTCCGCCCGGAACGCATTGTACGCGAGAACAACTTTTCTCTGTTCGGCGAGCGCAATCGGATTTCCGAATTAGCGGTCTACATCGTACACCTCAGCTTGCTCTTGATTTTTCTGGGCGGCATCGTGGACGCCCTCTGCGGCTGGCGGGCCTTTATGACGCTGGGCAAGGGAGAGCAGTCGAACCAGGTGCAGCCGCAGAATGGCAAGCCTCGCAACCTGGCATTCGCGGTTCGATGCGACAGCGCAGGCCGCGAAAACTACGCTGACGGTTCTCCGAAAAAGTGGTGGTCGAATCTCTCGGTGGTGGAGAACGGGCAGGTGATTCTGCGGAAACAGATCGTGGTGAACGAGCCGTTGGTTTATGGCGGCGTGCGCTTCTATCAGGCAAGCTTTGGCGAGACCGGCAAGCTCGACA
>JASIKQ010000037.1 GCA_030049565.1 Candidatus Sulfotelmatobacter sp. | reverse complement strand
CATCTACATCCCCGAAGAAAAAATCGGCGTGCGCATCGAAGACGATTATTGGGTTGATCCGGACGGCAAACTGGTCAAGCTAAGCGGGGCGCTGCCTTCGAAAGCGGAGGAAGTGGAGAAGTTGATGGCTGGAAAGTGAGGAGCCTTGATCTTACGAAAATTCCGGACGCGCCCTGAATTTCCTTTCGCCTCACTCTCTCTTGCGGCAATACTCGTTGCCGCAACGGGACTGGCACAAACTCAAAAGCCATCGGATGTCACAGAATTCGTCACCGTCGACGCGCCAGTCTTTGTTCTGAACCACGTCCGCGTCATCGATGGAACGGGAGCCCCGGCCACGGAAAATCAGGCCGTGGTGGTTGAAAATGGAAAAATAAAATCCATCGGCGCGGCAGTGTCCGCTCAAATTCCCACCGGTGCGCAGCAGATCGATCGTCCCGGCTACACGGTGTTTCCTGGCATCGTTGGGATGCACAATCATCTTTATTACACCGACTCGTATTCCGTGCAGCTTAGCGGAAAGCTGGCCGAGCCGGGATTATTTATCGCAGAAATTCCTTTCACCGCTCCGCGGCTTTACCTGGCCGCGGGCGTTACCACCATGCGTACCACGGGCAGCGTTGAGCCCTACACTGATTTAAAGATCAAGAACCGAATCGACGCCAATCAGATGCCCGGCCCCAGCATCGATGCCACGGCGCCCTATCTCGAAGGTGCACCCACGCAGTTCGCGCAGATGCACGAACTCACCGGTCCCGATGATGCCAAACGCATGGTCGACTATTGGGCCGCCGAAGGCATGACTTCCTACAAGGCTTACATGCACATCACGGGCGAAGAATTGGCGGCCGCGATTCAGCAAGCGCATGCGCATAAAATGAAGTTGACGGGACATCTGTGCTCGCTGACGTGGCCCGAAGCCATCGCACTCGGCATCGATGACTTCGAACACGGCCCCGTATTCACCGACTCAGAATTTGTTCAGGACAAAAAGCCAGATACTTGCCCCTCCGGAATCGCGCAGAGCTGGCTGAAACAGGACATCGCCAGCCCGCAGGTGCAGGAGCTTATCCACAATCTCGTATCACACCACGTTGCGGTCACCTCGACTTTGCCGGTTTTTGAATCGAGCGTACCGGGAAGGCCCAAGGTGCAACAGCGCACTCTGAATGCAATGTCGTCTGAATCGGCGCAGAGCTACCTTACCGCCCGCGCCAAAATACCCTTGGATTCGCCCGTGACCGCCATGCTGCGCAAAGAAATGGATTTTGAAGTCGCCTTCTTCAAAGCCGGTGGCTTGCTGCTCGCCGGCCCCGATCCCACCGGCAACGGCGGCGTGCTGCCGGGGTTCGGCGATGAGCGTGAAATCGAGTTGTTAGTGGAAGCGGGCCTCGCGCCCCTAGAGGCGATTCAAATCGCGACGGAAAACGGCGCCAAGTTTTTGGGCCGAGAGGATCAGATCGGAACTCTGGAACCCGGCAAACAGGCCGACCTGATTTTGATCAAGGGCGATCCCTCGAAAAATATCGAAGATATTGAGAATGTCGAAACAGTCTTTAAAGCTGGAGTCGGCTACGATTCCAAAAAGTTGATCGAGAGCGTAAGCGGCCAGGTGGGAATTCGGTAAAGAATTGAGTAATTGGGTAATTTGGTGATTAAGTAATTTAGAACCCATCGAGCTCATCCTAAGTTATTCAATCACCCAACAACCCAGTTACTCAATTACCCAATCCCTCAATTCCTACGAAATATACTCCTTTATATACTCATCCTGCGTGCCCGCCAGCTCGTGCAAATCTCCATCAAAAATTACTTTCCCATCCCGTAGAACGAGAAAGCTCATAGGAACTTCACAATGCTGCCCCGCGGGAAGCGGCGTCATGTGATTGGTTTGCTTGTCGAACTCATGCGTCGCCATGGTGAAGGCATCCTGCAAGCGATGGCTCACCAGCAGCGCGCTGGTCTTATACACATCGCGCTGCTTCACGATTAATTCGATAATGGTGTTCGAGGTGACCGGGTCCAGCCCTCCCGTCGGCGAGTCATACAGCAACAGCTCGGGCTGCGTAATAATCGCGCGCGCTATGGCTACCCGCCGCCGCATTCCGCCCGACAACTCTGAGGGATACAGATCGAGCGTGTGCTCCAATTCCACAAAGCGCAGCGCCTCGCGCACTTTCATGTCGATCTCGTGATCGTAGATTCCATGCTGTTCCATCAACCGGTAGGCGACGTTCTCGCTGACGGTCAGCGAATCGAACAAGGCGCTCTCCTGAAACACCATGCCGATTTTTTCGCGCAGAGCAAACAGTTCCTCTTCCCGCATCCCGGTAATCTCCTGCCCCAGCACCGTAATGCGCCCGGAATCCGGCCTTATCAGTCCCAGCACAAGCTTCAGAATTAAACTCTTGCCCGATCCTGCCACCCCAAACAACGCCTTAGTTTCGCCGCGGCCCAGCCGGAAGGAAACCCCCCGCAGCACGTCGTTGCTGCTAAACGACACTGCGACATCTTCAAACACAATCGCGAAACGGGAAGGTTCAATCGTGCTTACGGCTGGAGAATTGAGCGCTACGGGCGGAGCAGACATGAGATTAATGCATGACAAACACGATCATCAGGAACCGTGTAATGAATAAATCGAACGCCAGTATTAGCACCGAAGCAGCGACCACCGCCTGCGTAGTCGCGCGGCCTACGCCCTGCGTGCCACCGCGCGCATTCACACCATAAAAGCAGCCGATGGTCGCAATGATGAAGCCAAACAGCAGCGGCTTAATCAGCCCCATGAAGACGTCCTGAAACACAAGTACCTGCCACGCGGTCGACCAATATTGGTGCGCGTCCAGCCGCAGCAGAACCTTGGCAATGAACAGCCCGCCCACCAACCCAACCAGATCCGCAATAATCGTGAGAAAAAACAGCATGAACACCGTCGCCACCAAGCGCGGCGTCACCAGCTTTTTCATTGGGTCGGTGCCGAGAGCACGCATGGCATCGATTTGTTCGGTGACTACCATCGAGCCCAACTCGCTGGCCATGCCGGAAGAATTACGGCCGGCAACCATCAAACTGGTCAGCACCGGCCCCAGTTCCCGCACCATGGAAAGCGAAACTAGTTGCCCCACCATCGAAATCGATCCGAACCGCTCGAGCGTATTCGAGGCTTGCACCGCCAGAACCGCGCCGGTAAAAAATCCGGTGAGCACCACAATCGGAAGCGAACCCACGCCGATGAAATCCGCCTGCTGCACCATGTCGGCGAAATAAAAAGGTTTGCGGAATAAGTTGGCGAGAGCCTGTACCGAGAAGAGAACGTAGTCCTCAACCGCCTGGACCCATTCCTTAGCGATGTACGTGGGCGAGATCAGTTCCATGCAGTTCGGAAAACGAGCGCAGCCCCTGCAACGCAAGCTTTCCCGAAACTATAGCAGAGATGGGATGGACGCTGTGATGCCCCGTGTCTGTCCTGCCTCAGTTGAACAAAGAGGGAGGAGGTTCACCAGCGAGAATCTTACCGGTGGCACCCAGGACCGAGCCAGTGAGCGCGTTAGTCTATTCTGGCCAACTCTGCGATTCATAAGGTCTTGACCACGGCAATCTTATAGTCGTTCATTCGCGCCACGATCTCGGGAGAAAAGAGCGCGTCGAACATGCGAAGTTTTGCGGCGAGATTTATTTTCTGCATAGCTCGATCTCAATTCAGCAGAGTGATTTCCTCGCCCGGGCGGATCGTCCCCTCCGCGAGGACGGCACCGTAGATCCCAGCTTGGCCTTCATGCTCGTGAGCCAGGTGCCTGATCACCTTGGGGTTCGGCTGTGCGGTGTCGGGATCGAGCGTGCTTATCTTGCAGCGAGAGTCGCGTTTAACCACTGCGATCACCGCTCTTGCGCCAACCCGTAGGCTCCGGCCCACGAATTCGTCTTCGCCAAAACCTTTTCCGGATTCGAGATCAACATAGAGATTTGCGCGGAATCGCCGCTTGTCCATATCGACACCCAACTCTTTACCCAGCTGCCGCACGGTCTGGATTGAAAAGATTGACACAGGGCGGCAATCTGTCATCGCCCGATGGGACCGAAGCAGAGTCAACTCAGGCCTGCCGCGAATGCCGTCGCGCAGCACGGTTATCAGCCGAGGATCATCAATTGCGAATCGTTCTCCAGCCGGTGTCTCTACATCCACCATAAGGTCGGAGAGGTCTCCATAGACCGGAGTGAGGCCAGATCCTATTGCTTCAGCTTCCGCGAGGTTGCCCGGCTTTGTCGTGCGCTCGGGATACCGATACCTGGGACGATACAGCAGCATGGTTTCGTGTTCCCGCGCTGTCAACCATGGGAATCCTTTCTGGGCCGCCGAACTCCGAAAGGCATAGAGACGATCGCCGTAGATGCCAGGAAACCCGACAAAGGCCTCATGCAACTCTTCACCGTGCATACTCTTGACCGGGTAGCGCCATAAACTCTCGACCGTGCCGACTCTCATTCCACCTCTCCGCAGCCATTCTAAGGTATTCTCCAACGCGTAAGCTGGTACCCTCTAGCGCAGTGCCGATTGCCCCCCGCGTAGCCGT
>JASIKQ010000345.1 GCA_030049565.1 Candidatus Sulfotelmatobacter sp. | reverse complement strand
CCACAGCGCCTCTTTAATTTCCTTGCGTGTGACCAGTTCATCGGGACGCGCCGCCAGCAAAATCAGGATGCGCAGCGCCTGCGGCGGCAACTCGACCGGCACTCCCCTTCGCCGGAGCTGGTAATTGCTGGGATCCAGTTCGAACAGGTCAAACTGAAGCGGGGGCCGTTGTCTCTCCTCGGCGAGCATACTCCCTCCTGCCGATTGTCACGGTCGTCGTCGCAAGCCCCCTCAGGTCGCGACTCGGACGATCTTGGCCAAAAAAGATACCTGAACTCACGCTTCCGGTCAAATGAATGATCTGGCAGGGGCTTTGGGCTAATTCGGAGCTAACGCCGAACTTTCTTGAAAGACGCACATTTCGTTGCTACACAGAGTGGCGTCGTCAGCCAGGCAGACGCTCTGGCCATCGAGGCTGCAACGCCTAGGCCAGCCAGTGCCTTCGCGGAAACGGAAAACGAACGGGGGATCTTATGAGAGGCGCGTGGGCAACGAACTGGACGGGTTTGCTCTTGCTGGCATTATCTTGGCTTCTGTTCTCTGCTGGACCGGCGCGAGCACAATTCACGTACAGTACCGTCTATGGGTTCAAGGGAACACCTGACGGTGCGAAGCCTAACTTGGGTAACTTGGTCCTCTCCGGCAAGAATCTCTACGGCATGACTATGAACGGCGGTACCGACGGATTGGGTACGGCCTTCGAGATAACGCCGGCGAATGGCGAAAACCCGATCTGGAGCTTTAGCGGGCCAACTAGCGACGGGGCCTATCCGGACGGCGGCCTGATCCGCGACAGCAAAGGCAACCTATACGGTACCACCGCCGGAGGAGGGTCCAATGTCACCTGCCCCTTCGGATTCGGGCAAGGGTGCGGCGTTGTATTCGAACTCTCACCCCCCGCCAAGAAAAGTGATCATTGGACGGAGGACATCCTCTACAACTTCACCGGCGGGAGCACCTCGGATGGTGCGACCCCAATGGCAGGGCTGATACGCGATGCACAGGGCAACCTCTATGGGACAACCAACTACGGCAATTCGTCAAACAGCGGTACGATTTTCAAGGTCAGTCCAACAAGCCCCGGTTCCGACGACGTGCTGTACGATTTCTGTTCCCAAGAAAGCTGTTCCGACGGGGCGTTTCCTGAGGCCCCTTTGTTCCGCAACTCGGAGGGTGATCTCTACGGTACAACTGCGGACGGGGGAACGGGCTGTAACTCTCAAGGCTGTGGGGTGGTCTTCGAGCTGACCTCCGCTGGGGAGCAGGTTCTCTACAGTTTCCTCGGAGAGCCCGACGGGTCAAACCCTCAGTCTCCTTTGGTCATGCATGGCGGCAGTCTGTACAACCAACACCGGCGGTGCCAAATGGCACCGGGACTGTCTTCAAGTTAGCCCCCGCACCCCATAAGGGCTGCCCGAGTGGCAGCGAGAAGGGAAATGGCTGGTGCGAGACCGTGCTCTACGGCTTTTGCTCACAGCCCGGGTGCCTCGATGGAAGCGGTTCCTTCTCCGGATTGTTGTTCGATAAGGAAGGCAACCTCTATGGCACGACCCCTTCCGGCGGCTCATACGGCCAGGGAACAGTCTTTGAATTGTTCCCCGAGCCAGCAGGGGGCTGCCCTGGCGGTAGCTACCCTGGAAACGCGTGGTGCGAAACCGTGCTTTACAACTTCACAGGCGGCGCAGACGGGGCGGACCCCACTGCCGGTTTGATCTCTGACAAAGAAGGAAACTTGTACGGCACGACTGAAAACGGCGGTAATACCAACTGCTCCGGCGGCTGCGGGGTCGTCTTTAAGTTGAGCCCGACTTCTTAAGGTAAGTCGTGCTGGTGGGACCATTGCCAGAGGAGCGCTGCCAAAGTTAAGCGGTCTGCCAGACTTCGAGGTATGGGGGTATTTCGAAGTCTGGCCATTTTGGTTGCGGCCACGCCGTGCGGACAGGAAAATGGGCCTCCTCAAGAGGCCCATTCTTGATTCAGCTAGTTGTTGAAGCCTAATCCCCCGCCACCGGCTCGGCCACTTCCGGCTTCGGCGCGTGCGCTCCGTTCCCGTGCGGCTTCACCAGCGCGCCCAGAGGAATGAATCCATTCTCCGAGGTTGCCGGTTTTTCCTTCAACACGACCTCGCGGTAGAGCGACGCCATGCGGGCATTGTAAGCGTCGTCATTCTTCTGCGGGCCACGATGGCCGGGGACCGGCGTGGCGGAATGATCCACGGCCAGGGCCGCCTTCGCATCCCGCGCCCGCTTTTTCTCTTCGCGCGCGGTCTTGGCGATGCCCAGCTTGTCGAGATCGTGCTGCAACTCGGTGGTGACGATTTCTTCTCGCAGCTTGAGATAGTCGACGTGCTGCTCTTCCATCTTCACTTTCTTACCGCCGGCGAAAATTTCGTGCCGCCCATGCTCTTCATACCACTTGGTGAGCGTGGCGGTCATGTGCATCTTCTCGATGATGTTGCGCCAGCCCACGCCCGTGTTGTAGGCGCAGAAGCTGATCTCGCCTTCCTGCGTCGCGTAGGGAATAATGCACTGCTCGGTCCGGCGGAAATCGTAATTGAACAGATCCTGGAACCACATGCCGGCGATGAACAGGAAGTTCCAGCGATCGCCTGTGCGGCGCTTCATGACGTCGTCGAGTGTGCGGTCCGGGCCGACTTTGCCGTAGTTTGTGCCCGTCACGTTGTAGTTCTTGTCGAACTTCTTGAGCAGGTCAATCAGCTTGAAGTGGGTCGGCGCCTGGAACGGATCGTAATTCTTCATCAGGCACAGCGCCATGCCAAGCCCGGTCAGAAATCTTCCACGGGCTGCATCGTTCACTTTGGCGATATCCTTCGCCAGCTGATCGCCATGCAAAAATGCCGTGACCGGAACCGCTTCCTTGGTTTCTTTGTCGATCATCACGGCCATTCCC
>JASIKQ010000036.1 GCA_030049565.1 Candidatus Sulfotelmatobacter sp. | reverse complement strand
GCTATCTACGACAAACAAGGGAAATCCAGACTGGGCTCTCTCAATGACATTTATCTCCCAATGTCCCAATAACGCGTTCGTGGCTCCGCTCCAGTTGCTGCCGTAGCGTTTACCCTTGCCGAATGGCAGATCGTACAGGATGCTGGCGGTAAAAGTGTCGTTGAGATTGAGCTGAGACAAGCTCCAATCCAGCTTTTGTGTGCCGGGTAAAGGCCAGTACAGCGCGCCGACATTCGTGCCCAAGCCGTCGGGCATTCCGGAGTCAAAGTTACGCGCATACGTGTAGCCCACTAACGCGTAAATCCCGTGCCGCGCGCTCTTGGTTTCGGCTTTTATTTGCAGAGAATCATACCGGGCTGCGCCAATGCTGTTATTGCTGACGACAAATTGGAAAGGAGTATAAGGAAACGCTGGAATGCCGCAGCCTAGAGTGTAGCCCGCTATTGTCGATATGCCATTGCCGGGACAGGCGAGCGGCGAAGCTATATTTTCATCCACCTGGCTGGTGAGAATACGTGAGCTACGCGAGCCTGCATAACCGGCGGTCAACACTATATTTCCGGGCAGTTGGTGCTCCACATTTAAATTGAATTGCTGAATCATGCCCTGCTTGAAATTGAGGTTCTGGGATTGAATGGTTCCCGTGTAAGCGGTTGGGTTTACGGGCGCGTCATAAATAGCACCGCCCGGAACATTCACGGTAGAGGGGGTGCCAGCAGGTAGCAGAAAGCCACCCGATAGGGACCCGAGCGTGCTGCCAAAAGCGAGATCAAAGACTGGCGGATCCACTTCCGCGTAGTAGGGCGGGTTCTGCCACAGCCCTTGGCCGCCTTGGTTCCAGGCGGAGTCGTGAAAGATCGCGTACCCGAGACGAAGCACCGTGCCCTGGCTCCCCATCGGCTTCCAGGCGAGACCAATCCGCGGCTCGAAAGCGGTTTTGTCAAATTGCACACCGACGCGCCCGTCAGAAGCAATGCATGTGGCGCAGTTGGTCACCGCGGGAGCGCCTTTTGGAACGTACCACTTGCCCGTTTGAAAATCGAAATTCGACTGTCGATTTTCTACTTCCGTTTCGGGCGTAACCAAAGCCCATGCGAGTCCGAGATTCAGAGTCAGATTATTAGTTACGCGCCAATTGTCCTGCACAAACGGGCGAACCAATTTCCAGCGCCGGCCGACTGTCGCTCCATTGAAGGTTTGATCGTGGGCGGCAAAACTGCCCAACCCGCCGAGAAGCATGTCAGCAATCGGGTCGTTCGTTTCGTCGCCGATCTCGGTCGAGAAACCGTCCTGGAATGCATTGTTCCGAACATTCATCTGATTATCGCGAAATACGCCGCCAAACCGGATCTCATGTTTGCCTCGAATCAGGTCGAGGGTGTCCGAAACCGAATACACGTTGGTCCCGCCTTGATACGGCGCGTACCCGCGGTCGCCCACAGAGTAGTAGGTGGATACCGAAAAGGAGGTCAAGCCACAACCTTCGCAGTCGTTGGTGGCCTGGTTGATGCTCGTGGGATACCCAGTGTAGCTGTGGCACGCGCTGCCCAAATCAGCGCCGGGAATGCCGAGCTTTGCCGCTTCACAGGTGCCGGTGCCAAAAGAAAGAATGTGGTTGAAAATCCGGCTGAAGCCAAACATCGCCTGGTTGATAGTGTTTGGGGAGACGATGTGGGTCTCCGAAATCATCGCATTGCGCCCGTGGTTGTTAATGAATTGCGTGCTGCCAAAAGCAGTGGCTTCCGCGAACCCCGGAGAACCACCCGGCACGAAGTTGGTGGCTTGATCGTAGCTGAAGCGCCCAAAGATGGAATCCTTGCTGGAAAAATTGTGATCGAGGCGGATATCCCACGTGCCTTCGTTGAGCTTTCGATCGGGAACAAGGGCGTAGTTGTAGTCCAGGGTAGGATTATTCGCGTTCGGCGCAGGATAGAGGCCAACTACTGCCAAGCCGACCGGGTTGGCCACCCCGCCACTGCCAGCGAGTGCAATCGGAATTTTGTTGCATGGCGTTCCGCCGGTCTGGGCTCCGGTAAAGGTTGCGATCGGGTTGCCAGAGCTGTCACATTGAAATGGGACGAATCCCCCAAAGGGATTGACGAGATTTGGGAAGCCGTCGGCATTAACAGGGGGGGCGTTGGCCGCAAAGCCGGGACGGGGCACCCCAAAAGGATCGTTACTAAAATCGCCGCCCAGCATCGCCGGGGTGGGCACCACGCCGGTGAACGGCACGCCCTTTCGTTGCATTTTGGCTTGGTAGTCCGCGAAGAAGAACGTCTTGTCCTTCTGTATCGGTCCCCCAAAAGAACCGCCGAACTGGTTGAGATTGAATTGCGGTGTCTTGTTGACGAAAGGCGTGCTGGCATCGAGCACCGTATTGCGAAAGAATTCAAATGCCGATCCATGGAATTGGTTTGATCCTGATTTTGTGGTCACCAAAACCGTCGGGCCAGAGCGCTCTCCGTATTCAGCGGAATAGGTATAGGTCAGCACCTTGAATTCCTGAATATCATCGATAGAGGAAAAAATCGCGATCCCGCCTTCATCGATTTGATTATTGTCGTTGCCGTCGAGCAACCAGTCAGTTTCCTGTTCACGAGAACCGCCAACCGAAAGCGAAAACGATCCGCGGGTAGAGGCTTCGCTGCTGGCAGCGCCGTTGAAAAAGCTTACCGGGTTGGTGGATTGCGTAGTGCCCGGCGTCAGCGTCGCCAGTTGCACGAAGTTGCGGCCATTTAATGGAAGATCGGCAACCTCTTCGGAAGTGATGACCTGGCCGAGCGTGGGACTCGTGGTTTCTACGGCAACTTCCGTAGCGCTCACTTCAACACTTGAAGAAACCGACGCTGGCAGCAGCGTGAAATCGATCTCGCGCTGTTCATCGACCTGCAGGCGAATGTCTTTCTGTTCGGCCGGCTGGAAACCCTGCGACTCCACATGAAGCTTATAAAAACCGACGGGCAGCAACGGAATTAAATAGTGGCCGGATTGATCCGTCTTTGTCTGGCGGGTGAGGCCCGTAGCCTGAGACGTGAGCGTCACGCTTGCGCCCGAAACTACCGCGCCCGCCTTATCGGAAATTATGCCTGAAAAACTGCCATTCGCCTGCCCATAAGCCGTCGAGCAAAATGAAAACCCGAGCCACAATAAACAAACCACGAACAACGCCCTCTTATTCAGCATCGCGTCTCCTTTCGGCGCCCTGCGCCGAATGACAGGAAGAGATGTTTCCGTTCGAAATGGACTGGGAGTGTTTTTTACGTAGCAAGGCCTTATAAATGGCGGCTCGTTCGGAAGTCAAGAAGTTTCCTCCGCTGACTGAGGCTTACGGCGGCCTCCTCGCCGATATCTTTTGTGATTGCGCAAAAAGTATACTGAATGGAGATCAGGCGAAGCCGAAGGCAGCCTTTGGCGAAAATATGTCCGGCGTGGCCAGGACGAACGGAGCGATGTCCGGCACCTACATTCTCGGGATTGAAAGTTCTTGCGATGAAACCGCTGCCGCGGTGGTGCGTTCGGGTGAGCAACTGGTGTCGAACATTGTGGCTTCACAGTTCGCTACCCATCAGCCCTTCGGCGGAGTCGTTCCCGAGTTGGCATCGCGTGAGCATCTGCGTGCGATTGTGCCCGTGGTGCGGCAGGCGCTCGCCGAAGCCGATCAGACTTACAACTCCGTGGATGCCATTGCCGTCACCCAAGGTCCGGGTTTGGCGGGCGCGCTGCTGGTTGGCATCAGTTACGCGAAGGCTCTGGCCTTCGCTCTCGATAAGCCCTTGATCGCGGTGAACCATCTCGAAGGCCACATTCACGCGGTGCTGCTCGAGGAGCGGCAGAAGGGCAATCGCGAGTTGCAGTTTCCCGTGCTGGCTTTGGTGGTTTCCGGCGGACACACACATCTCTATCTTGCCGAGCAGAAGAACGAAAGCTGGACTTACGAGAACATCGGCCACACTCGCGACGATGCCGCGGGCGAAGCTTTCGACAAAGTCGCCAAGCTGCTGGGCCTCGGATATCCGGGCGGTCCCATCATCGACCGGCTGGCTCCGCATGGAGACGCGAATGCGCTCAAGTTTTTGCCGGCGCAGATTAAACACCAGGATCGACGCACGCGTCGAGCCGGAAAAGATGGAGCGGGAAAAGAACGAGCCGGAAAAGAACGGGCCGGAAAAGAAACCGAAAGCGACCGGCCGCGCTTCGATTTTTCGTACAGCGGAATCAAGACCGCCGTACTCAGGTATGTAGAGAGCCACAACCTGCAGAGTTCGATCGAAACCCGCCGCAAGAAGCTGCTCGATATTCCCAAGCCAAAGGTCGAAGACTATCTTGCCAACTGCGACCGCCAGACGCTCGATCTGGTGGCATCTTTTCAGCGCGCGATGGTGACTGATCTGGTCGGCAAAACTCTGGCCGCAGCGCGGGCATACGATATCGCGACCTTGTTTGTCACCGGCGGGGTCGCAGCCAACGATGAGCTGCGAGCCACCTTCGAGCGCGAAAGTGCCCAGGAGGGCCTGCCGGTATTTTTCCCATCGCGTCCGCTGTCGACCGATAACGCCGCCATGATCGCCGCCGCGGCTTAT
>JASIKQ010000344.1 GCA_030049565.1 Candidatus Sulfotelmatobacter sp. | reverse complement strand
CCCGCCGTTCGCCGGGTCATGCGCTACGGTTGCGGTAACAGAGAGTGTGTCGTTGACGTAAAGGATGGTCGGAAATGTAGTTGGACTGGTGATCGTGACCGTGATGGGCGGCGGCGCCGGAGTGATGCTGATTCCTGGAGTGCTGGCGCTTATCGTGGTCTTGGTTATCGAAGTCGCGGTGATGACCACGCTGCTCGCGGGCACGGTGGCGGGCGCGGTGTAAGTGACCGCGACTCCGCTGGTGGTTGTGCTTGAACTAAACGAACCGCAGGTGGCTGCGCTGTTGCCCGGAGTGCAGCTCCAGGTGACGCCGGCGGCGTCATTGGTAGTGGCGGTGATAGCCTGTCTCGCGCTGACCTGCAGCGAAGTCGGAACTGCGCTCAGGGTAACCGTGATGGGCGGCGGCGCCGAAGCGATGCTGATTCCTGGAGTGCTGGCGCTTATCGTGGTCTTGGTTATCGAAGTCGCGGTGATAACCACGCTGCTCGCGGGTACGGTGGCGGGCGCGGTGTAAGTGACCGCGACTCCGCTGGTGGTTGTGCTTGAACTAAACGAACCGCAGGTGGCCGCGCCGTTGCCCGGAGTGCAGCTCCAGGTGACGCCGGCAGCGTCATTGGTAGTGGCGGTGATAGCCTGTCTCGCGCTGACCTGCAGCGAAGTCGGAACTGCGCTCACGGTAACCGTGATGGGCGGCGGCGCCGTATAACCGCCGCCGCATGCAACCAACGCGGCAATCAAACCCAAAGTGATCAGAAGAAAAATTGATTTGCCGAAGGTCATCGTGCACCTGCGTCTAGCTGGGACGTCTTTTCGGTTCTGCCACGCTGCGCGCGAGGCATTGGCACAGGCAGAAGAAGGCCATGTTCAGTTCGCACTATGACGGTGCTGGAGCCGACAGTTATCACGCGGGCCAGCAAGTAGCTCTTCCCCTCCACTGACGACATGACCCCGACGATCCGAACCGGCATTCCTGCTTGCAGGGATTCTTTCGTCTCTTTGCTCAAAAAGGGTCCGACGTGAGCATCCACCACGCCCGCCGGACCGGTCACCAGCAGATGCATCCCGGCTGGGCTGCCGGCCACGTGCTCTGTGACTACTTCCTGGATGGTCCCACTGAGAATGATTTCATGCGCCGGGTCATAGACCGGACCAAAACCTCTTCCAACATGCGATTCAGCCACCACCTGGGAGGCAGCGGGAACCACTGAGATCGCGAGCAGCAGACTGGCCAGCAGGCTCGCAGTCCTTCGAATAGGATTCCTGAAACCAGCAAACCTCATGGATTCGCTCCCTTGAAAAACTTGCCGTACTCGGCCTACTCGTAAATCTCGGGTTCCTTTTCGGCGACTCGTTTTGTCATGCCTTTCAAACGAAATGGCAGCCCTCACCATTTCTCCGGTTCAGCGTTTTTCCATCATCGGTTCTTAACGCGCACGTATCTCCAGGCGGAAAGGCGCGTGTTCGTGGGGGATTCTTTCAGTTTTGAAGGTATCCCGAAATAATGCGGAAATACAGGTAACCACCGTAACGCACGAAAGTGTTGGTGCCGAGGGAATCGAACCTCAAGCTCTTTCAAAGCTGCTCAGAGGAGCACCATCACCGTGAAGTAAAAGAAGATAGAAAAGGAGACAAACTCGTGGGAAGGCGCCGGCCGGGCTTCTAGGGATCGCGCAAGAATTCTGCGCCAATTGGCTGCTTGCGGCCAGGCTTCCACTTCGACCACCTGGCCATCTTTATATCTATAGCCCCGCCCCGGCGACTTTCGCCAGCGGTGCGGTGCGTTGAGCTTCGGGCACCCGGGTAAAATACAACCGGTAAGACTTGTTGACCCCATACATCACCGGGAAGATCAGCAACCCCCGCCAGCCGAGGTGATGATTTACCTGGTTCAGCATTGAGGCTAACCCCGCGCTTAGAACGTAGTAGGGGAACGATAACTGCACGATGCTTAGCCAGACGCGGCGCATGGCCACGCCCTCGGTCAGTTTGATGACGCCCGCCACTGGCGCCGTCTGTCCCAGGAAAAATGCAGCGGTAGCCGAAGCCAGCATCAATGGTTCCGATGCCCACGCCGTTCTTCCCATCATGCCAGCGTTCCAAATCAGATTGGCAATGCCAGTTGCGAAGGCCATCATGCTGACGTTGAATAACATCTGCTCGGATCTGAGTTTCCCACCCTGTTTCGGCCAGCACTGCACGACCGTGGAGACACAGGCGATCACGATAGCTTCGAGCGCGCTCAGACTCACCACTGCCATTAACAGGAACGGCAGATTGACCGACATGTTGCCGTCAATGCCGGGCAACTTGATCTTCATGCGCGATGTTACTGAGGCCAGTGCGAGCACAACAAGAGCATAGAACGTGTGCAGGGCATGGCTAGCGAGGCTGGCGTATGCGGTGGTTGCCGCAGCTGTCAGGATCATTACTGCTATGAACATTTGCGTTAGCCGTGTATTGCGGTTCATAATCTCCTCCTCTCTTTGTTCCGACTACACACGGCTTACTGTTCATTGTCCCCAGCAACAGAGAATGCCCCATCCGTGTTCAGCACCGCCGAACCCCAAATTACACTGGTAGCTTGTGGGCCCGTGCCGGTGGCCGATCCCCAAACCACGCTAAAGGAAGTCAGCAAAATGTCATTCCACGGCACTGCGGTACCCCAAACGACTGAAGTTCCAACAACGTTATTGCCCCAAATGAGTGACGTACCCCACACCACCGAACTGCCCCAGACCACCGAGCCCGCGGCGATGCTGGCGTTCCCCTCGATCAGGGTAACCGTGTTAGTGGACGGGTTGTAGACAACCGAGGGAGACAACGCCGCACCCACCGTGGCCGGAGCCAGGGCGGTGCTGACGAGCGCGTTCGACATGTTGATCAGGCCCGCACCCACCGAAAACGTGTCGTAGTAGGAGGTGAAGGTCGCATTCAGATCCGGAACCACGGCGACGCTTGACGTTGGAAATACCTTACCCGCGCTGCTCATCAGGAGCGCCTTTATCTGGTCCGGAGTCAGCGCGCCGTTCTTTTGTAGGAGCAATGCCACCGCTCCACTGACGACCGGCGTTGCCATGCTGGTGCCGCTGAGCGTGAAGTAATCATTGTTTCCGTCGGTGCCAGTGACCAGTTCAGCGGGATACTCTGCTTCCAGGGTGGCGCCCGCAGCCGCCAACGAGACGATGAGGTTGCCGGGAGCGACTAGGTCGGGCTTTACCACGTGATCATAAGTGGTGAGCCCCTTGGAACTGTAGCTCGCCAGGGTCTCGGCCGTCACCGAAGTGGATCCGTTACTCTTCATCGCACCCACAGTCATCACCAAGGGATCATTGCCCGGTGCCGTGATGGTTCCGTACCCGTTGCTGCTGTTGACGCTCACGCGTCCGTAGTTACCCGCCGCCACAACTACCACAATCCCGGATTGCCAAGCCGCTTCCACTGCCTGGCAAAGGAGATCCTGGGCGTAGCTGACGTAAATGCCGCGGCCGAGGGACAGGTTGATCACGCGGATGTTGTAAGTGCTCTGCAGCGCAATGGCTTCTTGTATGGCTGCGATCGTTATACTGTCGCTTCCGGTCCCGCTTGAATTCAGCACGCGAAGATCCACGAGGTTTACGGCAGGCGCGACTCCGATGTAGGCTCCGTTCGAGAGATAGCCATTGCCGCCAACGATGCCGGCCACGTGCGTGCCGTGACCATACAGGTCCCAATTTCCTCCGCTTGAGTTGGAAGTTGCGGTGCCCGTGAAATCCTCGTGATAGACCACACGCGAAGTAGT
>JASIKQ010000343.1 GCA_030049565.1 Candidatus Sulfotelmatobacter sp. | reverse complement strand
GGCATTCGCGGATTCCAGAACAGCTTCCTCGTCGACGGCGGCGACTTTAACAACGCTTTCTTCGCCCAGGCTCGCGGCCTCTATCGCGCGCCCTATCAATTTTCCAACGAAGTCGTGCAGGAGTTTCGCGTCTCCTACAATTCGTACGGCGCCGAGCTCGGCCGCTCCGGCGGAGCCGTCATCAACGTCGTCACTAAATCCGGTTCCAACCACTGGCACGGCACCGGCTTCTACTACTTCCGTGACAGCGGCTTCGGAGGCGCTGCCGATCCCTTCGTCGACGATGGTCTCGCACCCACCGAACCCGCCACCGGCTGGCCCTGCCCCGGTCTCGGCGCAAGCAACCAACTCAATCCTCACAGCCGACAGCAGCAAGGCGGAGCCACTCTCGGCGGTCCCATCGTAAGAAACAAAGTCTTCTTCTTCGGTGGATTCGATCAGCATTACTTCCACGTCCCGAATGTCGTCGAATTTCTCGATGGCACCACACAAGTCATCCCCCAAGCCGGCACCGGCCCCTACTCTCCCGGCGACTTCGAGCCCGATGACCAGGCGCTGGTCTGCGGCGCGGCCGCAAATCTGACTTCACTTGCCGGAGCGTATCCCGCCGCGCAGATCGGCAATGCAGGCTACGCCAAGCTCGACATCAATCTCTCTCCTCGCAACCAGCTTGGCCTGCGATACAACTCTTCGCGCTACTGGGGATCGAATAACGTTTTCCTCGACCCTGCCAGCCCCGTCACCTACGATTCCATCTCCGACAACGGCACAGAAGACGTCGCCACCGACACCGGCTCAGCCTCGCTCACCTCAGCCATCAGTCCGCGCGTCATCAGCCATCTTCGCGTTCAATTTTCCCGCGACCTTCGCCAGTCCTACACCAACACGCAAGACACGCTAGTCAAAGTCACCGACATCATCGACGGCATCGGACGCTCCGACCAACTCCCTCGCGCCACCCGCGAGCACCGCGCCCAGCTTGCTGAAACCCTCAGCTTCGACACCAGCCGCCATTCCTTCAAACTTGGTGGCGACTCCCTCATTACCTGGCTTTACGATTATTTTCCCAGCCAGCAAAGCGGCGAATATATCTTCGACGAAATCAAGGTGGATCCCTACACCTTCCAACCCCAGGAAGCTGGCCTGCCGCTCACACCCCTCCGCGCCTACGCCCACAAAATGCCGCACTATTATCTGCAAAGCTTCGGACCCTCCTCCTCTAACCCCAACAGCAACGACTACGCGGCCTTCGCGCAGGATACCCTCCGTCTCACCGATCATCTCGCGCTGAATCTTGGAGTGCGCTGGGATCTACAAACCTTCACCAAAACGGGATTAATTTCCAATCCCCTATTTCCACCCTCCGGCAAAGTTCCCTATAATCCCCGCAACTTCGCCCCGCGTGCCGGATTCGCCTATTCCCTCGGCAGGCTTAACCCCATCGTCATCCGCGCCGGATACGGCATCTTCTACGTCCGCATCCCGCAGATTTATAACTCCACCATCGCCACCGAAAACGGCATCACCGACGCGCAGGTTTTTCTCAACAATACCAACTACTACGACCATCTAGTCTTTCCCACATATCCCAACCCGCTCGTCCCCTGTTCGCTCACCGGCCCATCCTGTACTCTGCCCTCCGGATTTACCGAAGGCGTCACCAATGACGTCTCCGCATTTGCCCCCAACTTCGTCACGCCCCACGTGCAACAGGCCAGCCTGACTCTTGAGCACGAACTCGCCGGACACACCACGGTTGCTCTCTCGTATCTCTATGTTCACGGCGAGCATCTCATCCGCGCCCTCGATGTCAATCTTCCCCAGCCCCAAGCTCTCACCTATCCCCTTTTCGATTCCACGGGTTCGATTTTTCAGAACAGCTACTACACCGTTGATTCCTTCGCCACCTGGCAATTCACCCAATCGCCGACTTGTCCCTTCCCGCCCTGCATCAATCCGCTTGGCCGTCCCATCGCCCAGCTCGGCTCCATCGACGAATTCCAAAGCGCAGCCTCCAGCCTCTACAACGGCCTAACTCTGTCCATCAATCGCCGAGTGACTCACGGGTCTTATCTGCGCCTTTCCTATACCTACGCCCACGCTATAGACGACGGCCAGGACGCCCTCGTCGCCGGCGAACCCGCGACAGTTCAAAACTCGTACGCGCCCAATGCCGAACGTGGCCCGAGCGTCACCGACCAACGCAACCGCTTCGTCGCTGCCTTCTCCATCGAGCCGCGTCCGTTCCATCGCGAGCACCAGCTTCTCGGCCATATGTTCAACCAATGGAAGATTTCCAGCATCGTCACCGCCGGCAGCGGACGTCCCGTTAACGCCACCGTCGACGGTGATCCCAATCAGGACGGCAATTACGACAACGACCGTCTGCCCGGCTACGGCCGCAACGCCTTCACCGGACCAGATTACGCCTCCGCCGACCTGCGCCTGGTTCGTAAAATCCGCCTCCGCGAAGGCTATCGCCTCGAGTTCTCCGCCGATTCCTTCAATCTCTTCAACCGCGACAACAAGCGCGTCGAAATCACCTCCGACGGCCTCACCGCCGAAGCCACCACCTTCACTCAATATTCGGTTTACGTCAACGGAGTTCCCTACCCCGCTTACTATCAGGAACCGCAAAACTTCCTCAAACCCAACGCGGCCTTCGCCCCAAGGCAAATTCAACTGGGTCTGAAGTTCATCTTCTAAAGGATGGTTTGTGCAGGTTTTCTTTGTAAGGGGTTATGTGGAGGGGGCATTCCTGCCAGCTAGAAGCGTAGTGGCGCTTCCTTTTCGAACTGACCCTCGACCGTCACACGGCAGCAGAATGTTTCACCTTACGGCTCTAGTACAATGGCTTCCGTGAGCCACGTCGTCCGCATCGGAATTCTCGGCGACTTCAATCCTGATTTTCGCTCCCACCACGCCACAACCGAATCCCTTGAGCACGCCGCCCGCAAGCTGGAGATCGAAGTCTATTCTGAATGGATCCCCACTCCCTCGCTAACTGACAAAGGTGCGGAAAAAATTCTCGAATCCTTCGACGGCCTTTGGGGTGCGCCCGGGAGCCCGTTCAAAAGCTTCGACGGCATGCTCAAAGGCATCGAATTCGCCCGCCGCCGCGACTGGCCATATCTGGGAACTTGCGCCGGCTTTCAGTACGCGCTCATCGAATTCGCCCGCAACGTCCTCGGTATCGCCGACGCCGACACCGCTGAAAATAATTCCGGATCGAAAAACATTATCATCCACCCCGTCGCCTGCGCTGTTCCCGGCCGCAAGAGCGATGCGCCCAAGCTATCCGGCAAAGTCCCCGAAATTCGCCTTCGTCCGGGCTCCTACCTACAATCGTTCTACGGAAAAAACAAGGAAGTCGTGACCGAAGAATTCTTCTGCAACTTCGAAGTCAACCCCGAATACGAGTGGTGCGCCATGGAAGCCGGATTCCCCGTCGTTGCCCGCGGCGCCCAAGGCGAAATCCGCGCCGTCGAATCCCCCACTCACCGCTTCTTCGTGGCTACTTTATTTCAGCCGCAACTTTCTTCGGCCGAGAAGCATCCGCATCCCGTAATCCTCGCCTTCTTCCAGGCCGTGGAGGACTGGTCGCGCAAGAAGCTCGACGACAGCGTGCTGGAGTAACGATTTTGTCATGCTGAGCGGAGCATGTAGGAGCGAAGGTCCTCCGTGCGCAGTCGAAGCATCCCTACTTCAGAAAGAATTAATCTCCACTCGCTAAAGTTTTCCCGAACCTGCCGATTACGACCTTATGATCAATCCAGTCAGTAGTCCGCCCTCCAGTCAGGCTGAATCCGTTCAGTCCGACGCCCTTAAGGCTGAGCCGCAGCCGAAGGCCAACACTCCGTTGCCTTCCGACACGGTTTCCCTCAAGAGCACGGTGACGGCAACCGCCGCCGATCAAGTCCAGCAAGCATAGCCACCAAGAAATGGAGGATTGGCTCAGCGCCCATCCTCCATTGAACTTATCTGTCATTGAATTTATCTAGGCCGCGATCTCCTCCACCCTGCCGGTTGCAATTTTCGCCATCGTCGGTTTCACCAGTTTCTCAAAATCCGCCCACGCCATGCGAACCAATTCCCGATGCGTGCCCGCGTTAAACGCAACTTCCTTGTCTCGCGCCAGGCTTTCGTCGGCAATCACCCGCATGTTGTAGAGATTTCCAAACGGAGGCATGGCTCCCGTCTCGCAATCCGCAAAGCGGCTCTTGAACTCCAGTTCCGAAGCCAGCTCCACCGACCACGCCTTCGCCGCAGACCGCAACAGGTTCAAATCCACATGACGTGACGCTGGCACCACTGCCATCGCCAGCTCGCCATCAATCTTGACGATCACCGTCTTCGCCAATTCGCGTCCTGGAATGTGAGCCAGAGCCGCAATCCCCTGCGCCGTGTACGCTACCGAGTGTGAAATCACAATGTATTTGATCTGGTTGCCGTCGAGAAATTCTTTCAGCTTCGTAAGCACCATGGCCAACTCCTTTCCGCCCCAGCTATCTTTTGATTTCTTTTTACGCTTTTCCCCAACTCTTGGCAGTGACAAAAATCACCTACGCCGCAATCGCCACAGCTCAACCGCTGAAAGATCTTTGTGGCAGCGCTTCCCGATCGGCAGACATTTGTCACCGACACAGGTGACTGCAATCACCACGGCGCACGCGCGCTTCGCAGTACGATTTCTGTTGACAAAATTCTTTCAGGAGTAAGTCCGGCCTGCTCCGGTGCCGCGAGCGTTCATCCGTCCGTACAACCATCACCGAAGTTCAGACCGGACCTCACGGGGGCGCTATGAATTCACGCAAGCTCTTCTTCTGCATCCTTCTACTCGTCGTGGCAGCCTGCACACTGTTGCTCAGTCAGCAACCAACCAGGTCTGCCTTGATGCCTATCGGGAAACCGGTTCAGATCAAGGCTCCGCTCGGGCTTCCGCCGGTGCCGATTCCGCCTGACAATCCTCCCACCGCCGAAACCATCGCGCTCGGACGGCGCCTCTACTACGATCCCATTCTTTCTCTCGATTACACTGTTTCCTGCGCCACCTGCCACAGCCCGGAGCACGGTTTCGCTGATCCCAATCCGGTTTCCGAAGGCGTTGGCAAGAAAACTGGCACGCGCCATTCCCCCTCCGTGCTGAACTCGGCGTACTCCGCCGTGCAGTTCTGGGACGGCCGCTCGCCCAGCCTGGAAAATCAAGCCGAAGGACCGGTGCAAAATCCCGTAGAAATGGCTAACACGCTCACCGTAGTCGAGCAGAGACTCAACGGCGATCCCGGCTATCGCCAAGCCTTCGCCAAAGCCTGGGGCGCGCGCCCCATTACTTACGAGATGGTCGAAAAGAGCATTGCCTCATTCGAGCGCACAGTCATCAGTGCCAACTCGCCCTTCGACCGCTGGAAATACGGGCGCGATGAAAAGGCTGTCAGCGACGCCGTCAAGCGTGGCTTCATCGTCTTCACAGCCAAAGATAAAGGTAATTGCGCCGAGTGCCACACCATCGGAGCAAAGGACGCTCTATTCACTGACAACGAGTTTCACAACATCGGCGTCAGCGTTGACATGGGCCAGTTCATCGACGTGGGCCTCTATGCCGTAACACATAAGGATGCCGACAAGGGAAAGTTCAGAACGCCTTGTATCCGCAACGTCGCCCTGTTTCCGCCCTACATGAGCGATGGCAGCATGAAGGATTTGAAACAAGTCATCGATTTCTACATCGGCGCGGGAAATTCGAATGCAAATCTGGACAAGGAAATTCACGTCCTGGATTTCCTGAGCGGGCAGGAACGCAGCGACCTCTTAGAATTTCTAAAATCGCTCACCGGAGAGATTCCGCCTAATGTCGGACCACCGGTGCTCACCGAAACCCAAGCCCGCAGATAGCTGTGGCGCGGACGCCCTCGTCCGCGCGCTGCCTCGCGGGCTTGTCATGTTAAGCGAAGCGCCCGACAGCCGAAGGTCCTCGATGCGCCGTCGAAAGCTTGCCCTGACCTCGTTGAACGGATTCCTGGAAGCTTTAGGAAAACTGTGAGGCCCACTCACGACGGGCACATCATAACCCGAGCCTTACCCTGTGTTACTTCGTCTTATCTATTTAGGAATCTGGAATACAGCCGGTGAGCACCTGCGAACTGTTAACTGCTAAAACCACAATCCTCAGGCCGCCTTAACGAACTTCAGCGACGCCGAGTTCATGCAATAGCGCAGCCCGGTTGGCGGCGGGCCGTCGTTAAACACGTGCCCCAGGTGGGCGTCGCACTCTTTGCAGGAAACCGCAGTGCGCTCCATGCCCAGCGAACTATCGTTGGTCTCGCGCACATTCCCTTGCGCAATCGGAGCCCAGAAACTCGGCCAGCCCGTGCCTGAATCGAACTTGGTCTCCGAACTGAACAGCGCGTTACCGCAGCAGATGCAGCGGTAAATACCCTTGTCGTGCAGGTTCCAGTATTTGCCCGTGTAAGCGAATTCAGTATCGGCGTGACGCGTGATCTCGAATGCGTTCCCGGGTAAAATTTTGCGCCATTCCTCTTCCGTCTTGATGACCTTCGCGATTTTTATCTTCCCAATTCGCTTGCCGTCGTCCGAGAATTGCACGATCGTCACTTCCCCCGGTTCGGACTTCACCCCCGCAATCACCCTCGGCTGACGCCAGTGAATCAACAGCGCCCCGCCAACCACAGCGCCGGCACCGAAGAGAAACGCTCGACGGCTCCCGTTGAACCCACTCTCCGCCCCACCTGGATCAAACATGACTCCTCCCGCACTGTCATCCTGAGGCGACATGCTTTTGGTCGCCGAAGGATCTGGGCGCGCCGCACGCTGTCACGGAGCCTGCCCTGAGAGAGTGCAAGCGGCCGAACGGGCGTTTGACGTGCTTCCCTATTTCCCCGTGTACATCTCCGGAAACTCCTTCCGCAAATTCGCCACCTTCGGCGCATCGTTATACCGGATATAAAGATTATCCGGATGCAGCGCCGCGTAATTCTGATGATAGGCCTCCGCCGGATAAAACGCCTTCAACGGCGCAACCTGCGTCACAATCTTGTGGCGAAATACGTGCACCTGTTCGAGCTGCGCGATGTAAGCCTCGGCAATACGCTTCTGCTCCTCATTGGTGTAGAAGATCGCCGAGCGATACTGGGTTCCCTCATCCGGCCCCTGCCGGTTCAACTCCGTGGGATCGTGCGCGACCGAGAAAAAGATCCACAGCAGTCGTCCATAGCTCACTTGCGAGGGATCGTAGACAATCTCCACCGACTCGGCATGTCCCGTGCTTCCGCTACTGACGCTCTCATAATCGGGATTCTTCATCGTCCCGCCCGCGTATCCCGAGGTTGCGCTGATCACGCCCTTCACGTGCTGAAATACCGCCTGCACACCCCAGAAGCATCCGCCGGCAAGCACCACCGTTCGTCTCTCCGGTGCAACCGCTTTGCTCTCATCGAGCACCGGACGCGGCACCATCTCGTCTTTGCTCCCCGCCTGGCACGCCATCGATGCCGTCAACACCGACAAAATCATTGCTGCCATACGAAGCGATATTCCGGACATAAATCCTCCCCGCCTGCTGTCCATCTGTCCTCATCATACGATTTACCAGAAAGGAAGAAGTTTCAGATACTGCCAGAATTTATAAATAGGTTAGGCCCGGATGGAGTCTAAATGTCAGGAAAAAGCAGCGCGCCCGGCGGTAATCGCCGCCGGAAGCGCCGCTGCGGATCAATCTTCGCCTAAGCCGTTGAGAAGAGGAGAGTCGCAGGAGGCTGGGGAAATGAGTCGGTCCGCGGCAGGACTTCGATTCGGGCGCTGATTGAAAAGCGCTTCCTGAACTCGCAGAGCATGACCAAGCGCGATGCGCATGCAACCCTGCCGGAAGACAGGTTCGATTTCAGCACGTCTCCGTCGTTAAATGCGACGGTGACGACAGCCGAGCCTCCGGCGGACGATTGCACGCCGTCAGGCGGCACGGGCGCATTCGGGGCTTCGCTGCGGCCCTGGGTGACTTCGCGTGTGCAGAGATAAACCGTGCACAGGAGCCACTGAAAGGTGTTTTGATGCTGCGCGAAAGCCGCACAGGCCCGGCAATGCCCCTGTCATGCTGAGCGCAGCAGGCAGGGCCGAAGGCACTGACTGCGGAGTCGAAGCATCCCTACTAGTGCGACTCGACCTCCGGGGTATCGCCGGCCTGGCCCGGGGGCGGCACGACTACCGTCGAGAGATTGCTCTCTGCGGTGAGCTTGCGAAAGTCGGCGAGATCGTGCTTCTGCAAGTCGTCCCAACGGCCGAGAAATTCTGCGCTCTGCTTTTTCAGTTTTTCGAACTGAAGCTGCTCGGCCTCGGTGGGGGCGGAGTCGGCACTGCCCACGTTCACGGCGAGAAACGCCAGCTTGGCGTCGATCTGCGGAGGATAGGCCAGCGAATCTTCATTCGCACTGATCGTCAGATTGATGAACTGATCGCGCACGGCCACCAATTTCTTTTCGAGCTCGTCGGCTGCATTTGAAATCGGCTTGGTGCTGGCGTTTTCGGGCAGACGGTGCTTGAGCCCGGCGACCTGCGAGCGGACGTCCTGAATCTGGTTGACCGCGTCGTAAACGTTGTTCAGTTCTTCGTGGATGGCCATCAGCATGTTGAATTGTTGCTCCAGGTCGGCCTGGCTCACGTTGACTCGCGGGTCGAGCTTTACTTCGAAAGGCGCGGTCTGGGTTTCGCTGCCGACCGTCAGCCGCACCTGATATTTGCCGGGAACCGCCACCGCGCCACGCTCGCCACCGCCGTACTCCCATAGGTAGTAGCCGGGAACGCGGTGCGCTTCTTCGTAGCGCAAATCCCAGACGAAGCGGTTGAGGCCAGCTTCGGGCTTGATTTCTTTTTCGGGCTTCTTGTCGTCAGGAAGGCGCGGTTCTTCCAGCCGCGCGGTTTCTTCGCTCGAATATTTGCGAACGACTTTGCCGGAAGCGTCCAGAACTTCGATTTTCGTCTCCGCGCCCGGTTTCGGCGCGTCTTTCAGGTAGTAATAAATCACTGCGCCGTTGGGCGGATTCTGTCCGGTGCGCTTCGAAGCGCGCTCCTGCCACCAGGCAACTACACCAGCCTGAATGCGGTAAGCGACTTCGGGCTGATATAGATGGACATCCTGCTTCGCGACCTCATCGGTGAACTGGCGCAGCGGACTGACGTCATCGAGAATCCAGAAAGAGCGGCCATGCGTGGCAACGACGAGGTCATTGTTCTTGACGACAAGATCGTGGATTGGGGTGGGCGGAAGATTGAGCTTGAGCGGACGCCAATCGGCGCCGTCATTGAATGAAACGTAAACCCCGGCTTCGGTTCCGGCGTAGAGCAGGCCGCGCTTTTTGGGATCTTCCCTTACGGAGCGCACGAAGCTGCCTTCGGGAATGCCGTTGACCAGCTTCGCCCACGTCTGCCCGTAATCGGTGGTCTTGTAAATGTATGGCTTGAGATCGTCGAATTGGTGGCGATCGACAGCGATGAAGGCAGTGCCGGCATCAAAGGGCGAGGCCTCGACGAGGCTGACGCGGCTCCACTCGGGCATGTCTTTCGGCGTGACGTTCGACCAGTTTTTGCCTTCATCGCGCGTGAGCTGGATCAGGCCATCGTCGGTGCCGACCCAGATCAGTCCTTTTGTGATCGGAGATTCAGCGACGGCGAAAATGGTGTCGTAAAACTCGGTGCCGGTGTCGTCGAGAGTGATGTCGCCGCCGGAGGGCTGCTGTTTGCTCTTATCGTTGCGGGTGAGATCGGGGCTAATGGCCTGCCAGTGCACGCCGTCGTCGGTGGTCTTAAACAGGCGCTCGCCGCCGTGGTAAAGCGTGTTGGGATCGTGCGGAGAGATCATGACGGGAGCGGTCCACTGGAAGCGGTGCTCCATGGCGAAGGCGCCGTGAGCATCGGAAAGCTCGGGCTGCTCCGTAATCGATTTGACCTGGCCGATGCGGCGGTCATAGCGCGTGATGTTGCCCTGGTAGTCGGCGGCGTAAACGATGTTGGGATCTGGGGGATAGGGAGCGATGTAGCCGGCTTCGCCTCCGCCGACATCGTACCAATCACGAATGTCGATCGAACCTTCATCGCTGCGGCTGGCGATGCCGACCGAGCCGCTATCCTGCTGCGAGCCGTAAACGCGATAGGGCGTGGCATTGTCGGCGATGACGTGATAGAACTGCGCGGTCGGCTGATTGTCCTCGCGCGTCCAATTCTGGCCGCCGTCTAGCGTTACCGTTACGCCGCCGTCATTGGCGGCGATCATGCGGCGCGTGTCTTTGGGATCGATCCAAAGGCCGTGATTATCGCCATGAGGAACATGCATTTTGTTGAAGAGATGCCCACCGTCGGTGGATTTGAAAGTTTCGACGTCCATGACGTAGACGACGTTCTCGTCTTTGGGATCGGCGAAGATGTGCATGTAATACCACGGCCGCTGCCAAAGGCTGTGGCTGGGATTGATGAACTCCCAGTTTTCGCCGCCGTCATCGGAGCGGTAGAGGCCGCCGTTGGGATTCTTGGCTTCGATGAGAGCGTAGACCCGGTCGGAGTTGGCGGCGACGGCGATGCCGATGCGGCCATAGGGACCTTTGGGCAGGCCGTGCTCTTTTAGTTCCTTCCATGTCGAGCCGCCGTCGCCGGAACGATAGAGGCCGGAGCCGGGACCGCCGTCGTTGAGGTTCCATGAAGTGCGGCGGGCCTGCCAGAGCGCGGCGAAGAGGATGTTGGGATTGTGCGGGTCGAAGGCGACGTCGATGCCGCCGGTGTTCTCGTCTTTATAGAGAACTTTCTCCCAGGTCTTACCGCCGTCGCTGGTGCGAAAGATGCCGCGCTCGGCGTTGGGGCCGTAGGGATGGCCGAGGGCAGCGATGAATACGATGTCGGGATTGGTAGGATTGATGATTACCTTGCCGATGGCGCGGGTGTCGCGCAGGCCGACGTTCTTCCAGGTTTTGCCGCCATCGAGGGATTTGTAAACTCCATCCCCTTGAGAGATGTTGCCGCGGATGCAGGCTTCGCCGGTGCCCACGTAGACTGTGTTGTGATCGGAGTTGGAGACGGCGAGGCTGCCGATAGAACCAGTGCTTTCTTTATCGAATACTGGCGACCAGGTCATGGCGCCGTCGCTAGACTTCCAGACTCCGCCGCCAGTTGCGCCGAAATAATAGGTGGTGGGATCGCCAGGAATGCCGGCCGCGGTTAACGATCGGCCGCCGCGGAATGGGCCGATTAGGCGGTACTTCATGCCCTTAAAAAGCTTGTCTTCGGGCTTGTTGGAGTCGTTCTCGGGCTTTTGTTCGGCGGCAGTTTTATTTTCGGATTGCGAGGCCTGCGCAGACCTGGTGGCTTTTGATTGACGTTCGGGCTTGGTTTGGGAGAAAGCGCTGGCGCAGAGTACAAGTGCGAGTAGAGCTAATTTAATCGATTTAGTTTTGGACGAAATTCCGCAAAGCGCGCGATGCATGGTCGGGGCTCCCCTGTAGAAAGTGGAAACAGAAAAGTAAATCGTTGTTATGTTAATCCGGCGCGGGAAGAATGGAAAGGGCGCATCGTTGGCTGCAGGGCCGCGCGGGATGACGAGGGATGCTTACCTGAGCCTCGCGCCTGGCGTTCATTCCTTCTCGAGCAACTTGCGCGCGGCGGCGATTTCTTTTTTCTTTTGCGCGTCGACTTGTGGATAGAACAATTTGAGATCTTCGAGGGTTTCGATAACTGCGGCGGCGACGGCGAGGTGCGTGAACCATTTATGGTCAGCGGGAATCACGTACCATGGGGCGTGCCTGGTTGAAGTCGCACGAATCAACTCCTCGTACGCATTCTGATAATCGTCCCAGTATGCGCGCTCGTGAACGTCGGCAGCGGAGAACTTCCAGTTCTTTTCCGGCTCGTCCAGCCGCGCGAGAAAGCGGTTTTTCTGTTCTTTCCTCGAAAGATGCAGGAAGAACTTGCGGATCACAGTGCCATTGCGCGTCATGTGCTGTTCAAAGTTGCGGATGTCCTCGAAGCGTTCTTCCCAGATGTCCTTTTTCACCAAGTCAGGGGGAAGGTGTTCGTTGGCGAGCAGTTTATCGTGCACACGCACCACCAGCCCCTCTTCGTAGTAGGAACGGTTAAAGATGCCGATGTGGCCGCGCTCGGGCAGATGGCGCGTGGTGCGCCACAGGAAATCGTGCTGCAATTCAGTGCTTGAGGGCTCTTTGAATGAATGAACCTGGCAGCCCTGCGGGTTGACGCCCGACATGACGTGCTTGATAGTGCCATCCTTGCCGGCCGCGTCCATGGCCTGAAAAATCAACAGCACAGCCCACCGGTCCTGGGCATAGAGCTTGTCTTGCAACTCCTCGAGGCGAGAAATGTCTTTCTGCAACTGCGCAGCCGCATGTTCTTTGGAGCGCCAATTACTGGTGTCCGCCGGATCGAAATCTTTCAGGCGAAAGTGTTTGCCGTCGTCAACGCGGTAGGATTTTTCCAGCTTGCTGGTTTTCATGAATGGTTAGTGGCCGTCCTTCGGATGGAAGGATTCAAGGGCGCGAATTATCAGCAACAGTAGGCTGCAGTAAGCGTAGACCTCCAGCCGGGCACACCTCTGGGTACTCAGCGTATTCGAAAGATTTTCCGTCCT
>JASIKQ010000342.1 GCA_030049565.1 Candidatus Sulfotelmatobacter sp. | reverse complement strand
ACGACTTGAACGAACTGGTTGAGCCCGGAACCGGATGGGAGGTTCTACAGGCGGTATGCATTAACAATCATGGCGAGATCATCGCCATCGGGTCGCACACCGGTGAAGACCGGATTGTCCTGCTGCGCCCCAGAATATAGACGTCTTTGACCGGCAATTCCCTTTCCGAGTAGGAGCCTCTGGAACTCCAGAGGTCTGGAAGGCTTCCGCCTCAAGTTAATTCCCCAACTGCTAATATCCGCGTGTTCGCCTATAGTGTTGTTCTCGACTCCTGCAGCAAGAGTTAGCTCTTCATGGCCTCGGCTAAAATGCGGTTGGCCGGGAAAGCTTCCAGCGGCTCTGCTTCGATCATGACTCGCAGCCAGATCTCCAGATTCAGCAGACGCCAGATGCGGTTGCTGTGGTCGCGTGCCCTGGTGCGATGCTCCGAGAACAAGCGCTGCACGGCCTGGGGCCGGAAAATGCCACGTGCTTGGGTCCGAGGTTGCAGAAGCACGTACTCCAGCTCATCCAGTGTCGGGCCTGCAAGCCAGGACTCCCAAGGCGTAGGGAATCCCATTTTTTTTCGGTATATAATTGAGCGCGGTAGAATATCCTCCACCGCTCGTTTCAAAATGAACTTACCCGCCATGCCCTTGATCAAATACCGCTCCGGAATGGTGGCCGTGAATTCCACCAATTTGTGATCCAAAAAGGGCACGCGGCTTTCAATCGAGGCCGCCATGCTCATCTGATCCTGCTTCATGAGTAGTTCGATGAGATAACTATTAATGTCGGCGTAGAGCATGCGGTGCAGGAGGTCCCCGTGCGAACGATGCCATGCCTTCATTGAGCTCGCATACGCTTCTCCGGCCGTGGACAAGGCATCGGGGGTAAGCAGGTCCCGCTGTTCGGCCGCTGGGAAAGCGGAGAAGAAATTGTCATAATAAAACGAGGGCCAGGAGTTGCCGTCCCGCACCAGAAAGGTATGTTGCAGCTTACGATGCAGGGATGCACTGAGCGGGCTTGCCTGGACAGTCTTCCTGACTAGCCCCCGCAGACCCGGGGGCGTGAGGGCTCGGTAGACGCGGTCCATGCGCGCATTGGCCAGCGTCCAGGCGTAGCGGGTATAGCCGGCAAGAGTCTCGTCGCTTCCCTCTCCAGTGAGTACCACCGTGACGCGCTCGCGAGCCAGCCCGGCGACGAAATAGAGTGCCACGCTGGAGGGCCAGACGATTGGCTCATCTTCATGCCAAATGAGCCGGGGCAGGCTCTGAAAAAATTCTTCGCGGCTCAAGCGGACTTCGTGATGGTCCGATCCAATATGTTCGGCCACTTCGCGCGCAAACCCGAGCTCGCTGAACTTCTCCTCTCCGTAGCCGACGGAAAACGTCTGAATGCGATCTCCGCGGATCTTCGAGGTCAGCGCAGCCACAGCGCTCGAGTCCAGTCCTCCGCTCAGAAAAACTCCCAACGGAACATCGCTCATGAGATGCGAGGAAACGGCGCCTTCAAGCTGTTCGCGGTAGGCCTGGACAAAATATTGTTGCGAGCGCGGCTCGGGAGCAGTTTCGATAGTCAAATCCCAATAGCGCTCGATCCGCGGTTCCGCCCCTTCGGCGAGCTCCAGCGTGTGTCCGGGCATCAACTTCGAGATGCCCGCGAACATGGTCTCCGGACCTGTTATGTAGCCAAAGGCCAAGTATTCGGCAAGGGTATTGCGGTTGAATTCTGGAACTATGCCGGGATTAGCAAGGACGGCTTTGATTTCCGAGCCAAAGAGAAACCGATTGCCAGTCCAGCAGTAGTAAAACGGCTTAATACCCAGCCGGTCGCGGGCGGCAAAGAGCACACGCTTGCTGCGGTCCCAGATAGCGAAGGCAAACATTCCCCGCAGGTGCAGTACGCAATCGTGGCCATACTCCTCGTAGAGATGCACGATGGTTTCAGTGTCGCTGCGGGTGCGGTAGCGATGTCCTCTCGCCTCGAGCTTCTCGCGCAACTCAGCGTGGTTGTATATCTCGCCGTTGTAAACGATCCAAACATCCTGATCTTCATTCCCCAACGGCTGATGGCCGGTTACGACGTCAATGATGCTAAGCCGCCGCATCGCCAGTCCGACATTTTCTTCCACGAAGTAGCCTTCGTCGTCCGGGCCCCGATGCGTGATTGAGCGGTTCATAGCGCGCAGTGCGTCGCCATCGACACGCTCATCACGGTTGGAGAAGAAAATGCCGCAGATTCCGCACATGTCGAGTTCGCACCCCCCAGTTGTTTGCGCAGGATGTCTGACCGCATGCTGCCGTTAGGCAGTCGCCGGAGCGTCCGCCAAAGCTTCCATGTCAGAAGAAAGAACTTCTTGTTGATTTCCTTTCTGTATCCATTCGCCCCAAGACACTGTTCGTCTAAAGCGCAGCTCTTGACCACCCTCAATTCCAGCATTGCTCCCGTTCACCAGGATCAGCCGCTGCCGGTCAGATTCTCGTTCCAGACTCCAGCAAATAAACTCCGCATCACTCACGATCCCGCAATGGCGCCAGGTCCTCCCGCCTTCGGCGAAATAAAAACGATGCTCTATGCCTTCGGCTCGAAAATGGTAGCCGCTTACGAAGGAATCTGCCGGTTCGCAGCCCAGCGGTTCAAAAATGCCGGGGGAGTGCGGCGCTGCTTTCAATGTTACTAGCAAGATGCAGAACGCGCTTGGAAGTTCGGTTCTGGCCGAGAATGTCAATATCGGGGCCGGCGCTTTCAGGCCATAAGCGGGAGACCAGTAGCCCCCGCTTAGCTCCGTCGTCCAGCCGGCTTCCTCTGCAGGCAGAAGCGCTAGTTCCGACGATGCACCTTTGACGCGAAACCGCGTGCCCTCAACTAACTGCATTTCCGGACCAAGATGCCAAAAAGACTCGAGCAGGTGGTTACCGTGCCCCTGAACGCGATCGCGCACTAGGTACAACCCGCTCTGAAGCGAAAATACCCATCTGCGATGCGTAATAGACTGCGCCAGACGTTGATAACCATCATGACTGGCCACCAGCAAATCAAAGTGTCTGCCTCGAATCCACTTCTCCGCCGCGGCATGGGTCAGGCGGCGCCAGGAAAAAGGGCCTGTCGGCTCGGCTTGATCCAGACCATCTACCCTTAGAGTGTTATGCATGGCGGTGCCGCGGAAAAAATCGCGTTCTCCGCTTTCTCCTGCATACGTGAACGTCCCCGGATCGATCAAAAGCGCATGGCCTTCACTTCGCAAAGTCACGCTCAACGCATCGGCGTGACCGTGGCCTCCGCTCTGCGTCCCCAAGGGGCCACAATCAACTGCCAGGCAGGCCGCCGGATTCTCGGCCGGGAGCAGGTAAGACCCCGAATCAGACAGGGCTGTGGACTTCATCTCACCGGGCTGGGCTTGCAATTCATCCCACACCTTGACTCCCTCGCTACCGAGCAACCAGATCGTTTCCTCCCGCAAGTGCGTGGCAGCCGCCTTGAAGTCGCCCCGGCGGAAAAAAATCGCGCCTGTCGCCAGCGGATCGAGCATATGGTCGCCACGATTGCGCCTCGAATCAAATACACGCCCGCCATCATCATCCCCGAAACGTGGGGGGCCTGCTTGCCCCAATCGGCACAACGCCGCAAGCATGTTCTCCACAGTATCTTGCAAAGCCCTCGGGACAGGCAGCCCGTTCACTCTCGCCAGGATGGCCGCGTGGAGAAAAAAATCGAGGGCGTAGACGTGATAGTATGTCGATTGTTCGAAGTGGAATCCATCGGAGCGCACCTGCCGCTGGGCCTGCTCTTGGATAATCTGCCATCCGGTGTTTTTCCAGCTCTCAGCGGCCTCCAGTTCCGGACAGAGTATCCCCAAGAAATACAAAGCCACAGCTTCTCCCAGCAAATGTGTGTTGGGAGAAAAATAGGTGGAGAGATAACGCTCGATGTGGCGGCCATGCAGCGCTAACCCCTGGAGCCATTCTTCGCGGAAACTCTTAATGCCGGGCGTTGCTTCCAGAAGGTGGCAAGTCCAGAGCCAGGACAAGCTGCGAAAGGCAGCCTCCAGACTGCTCGCCCAGTTGATTCCAATGGGATACGGATTTTCCTTCCACCAATGCTGCCAC
>JASIKQ010000341.1 GCA_030049565.1 Candidatus Sulfotelmatobacter sp. | reverse complement strand
GCGATGCTCAGTGGAGGGACCGATTCATCGACCGTGGTGGCTCTTATGGCGCGGGCGAGTACGCGGCCTGTCAAGACATTTTCGATTGGTTTCACTCACGCTGACTTCAATGAGGCGGATCACGCCCGCATCGTAGCCGAGAAATTCGGAACCGATCATCATGAACTCATCCTCGAACCCAACGTGCTGGGGACCGTGGATGCGCTTACGCGATCACTCGAAGAACCCTTCGGCGACTCGTCGATGCTGCCTACCTACTACGTTTCCTGTCTGGCTCGAAAGCATGTGACGGTTGCTTTGTCCGGCGATGGCGGGGACGAGGCTTTTGCCGGATACGAGCGATATTGGATCCATCTGCGTCATCGGGCTCACGATTGGATCCCCCAGTGGGCTGGGCGTCTATATCGCCAGTACCTTCACCCGTGGATTCCCAGCGGACTGCCCGGCAAAAGCCTCGCTTATAGCTTGTCTTTGCCATGGAACGAGCGGTACACCGAAGGGGTTTCCTTGCAGCCCTACCAAAGGGAAATAGGGCTGCTCTCGCCTGATTTTGCCGGTCCCAGCCCGAACGGCGGCGTGTTGCACACTTTCCAGGAGTATCTTGATCGCGCCCCCGCGAATGATCCGCTTAGCCGTGTGCTCTATCTCGATTCAAAAACATATCTGCCGGGAGATATTCTCACCAAAGTGGATCGCATGAGTATGCTGACGTCGCTTGAGGCCCGCGTCCCCATTCTTGATCACAAGTTCCTAGAGTGGGTAACGGCGCTCGCGCCAGAGTGGAAAATGCGCCACGGCGAATCGAAGTACATTTTCCGCAAGCTCGCTGAGAAAGTTGGGGTTCCCCGCAGCGTACTGTATCGCAAAAAACAAGGCTTCGCCCTGCCTCTGGTGCACTGGATGCGCCATGAATTGAAAGAGTTGATTCTTACTTTGTTGCTGGAAACGCGAACTCTTCAACGCGGTTACTTCAATGAGCAGGGAGTGCGTCGCCTTGTGGATGAGCATTTCCGCCGACGCCGCGATCACTCGCCCCGCATCTGGCGCCTTCTCATGTTCGAGATGTGGCATCGCAACTTTCTCGAATGCTTCGGAAATGAACGTTCCGAACCTCATGTTATTCCGGCAGTATCGTTCAGCAGTGGGAGCCGGAGATGATTTCTTCGCCTCCCGCAAGCGAGGCCACAGAGGCTCTTTCTTCTTTCGATCGGCGGGAGCGCCCCGGCGTTTTTCTGATGACGGACAGTTTTGCGACCGGGGGAAGCGAAAGGCAGTTTACCGCGCTCGCCGGCAATCTCGATCGCAATTCCTTTCGTGTTCATCTCGGCTGTATACAGAAGACCGGCGTATTTCTCAACGGATTTGAAGACGTCGTCCAATTTCGATTAGGAGGAAGTCTCTACGGTCCCCAATCGTGGAGGACTCGAATCCGCCTTGGCTATCACCTGCGCCGAAGCCGCATCAGCATCGCCCATGCCTTCGATTTCTATACGAACCTTACCCTCGTTCCTGTTGCGCGCATGGCCGGCGTTGCTGCAGTGATTGGAAGTCAACGGCAGATTGGTGATTTGCTCAGCCCTGCCAAAGCTCGTGCACAACTCGGGGCCTTTCATTTTTGCGACCGCATCGTGTGTAACTCTCAAGCGGCTGCCCGTAATCTTATCGAGCAAGGCATCAGAAAACGGCAGGTCGTGGTAATCGGGAATGGTCTTCCCACCTCCGCCTTCGCTGCCGCTCCGCCGGCGCTACCGCGTGCACCGGGTATCTTGCGAGTCGGTATGATTGCGCGAATGAATACGCCAGCCAAGAACCACAAGCTTCTGCTGCGAGCGGCGGCGCGTCTCATATCGAACTTTCCTCATTTGCAATTCGTGCTCGTGGGCGATGGCCCATTGCGCCAGGAATTGGAAAAAGAAGCTGAGGTCCTTGGCTTGGGGTCTCGCGCATTGTTCCTGGGTGATCGCCGCGATATCCCCTCCGTTCTGGCCTCACTTGACATCTCGGTGTTGCCTTCAGAATCGGAAAGTCAGTCGAATGCCATTCTCGAAGCCATGGCGGCGGGCGTGCCCATAGTCGCCAGCAATACAGGCGGGAATCCCGAACTCATTGGCGAGGGAAGAGGCCTTTTGGTTCGATGCGGAGATAAGGAGGACCTTGCCCAGGGCATTGCCCGGCTATTACAGAACACCGAATTGCGTTCCGAAATCAGCGAGAACGCAAGGGACTTCGTGCGGCAAAATTTCACTCTCGAAAAAATGCGATCACGGTTCGAGGAACTTTACGCCGATCTTATTGCCGAGAAGACGGCCTTGCCGGATTTGCAGTCTTATTCTTTCCCGCGCTCGAAAGCCCGAAGCCGGGTGGCGATTATAGCCGCCTCATTGAGCTACGTCGGAGGCCAGTCGGTGCAGGCCGACTTGCTGATCAGAAATTGGGAAAATGATCGTGACGTGGACGCAAAATTGACGGTTATCGATCCTCCATTTCCACTGGCGCTACGCTGGGCCGCCAGAGTACCGGGGGTGCGCACAATATTTCGACAACCGTTTTACCTATGGCAGCTTTGGAAAGACCTCGAATGCGCAGATATCGCCCACATTTTCTCCGCTTCCTACTGGTCATTCATGATTGCTCCAGTACCAGCGGTGCTTGTCGCGCGTATGCGCGGGGCGAAAGTCCTCATCCATTATCACAGTGGCGAAGCGCGCGATCATTTTCGCCGTTTCCCGAATGCGCCTCGGCTGCTGGCGCGCGCCGACCGCCTCGTCGTTCCGACTCAATTCCTCGTGGATGTGTTTCATGAATTTGGCCTGCGTGCCGAGGTGGTTCCGAACATCATCGATTTGTCGCAGTTCTCATTTCGTGCGCGAAAACCTCTTAGGCCGCATCTGGTATGTACCCGGGGCTTTCATCCTTATTACAGTATCGACGTGGTAGTTCGCGCCTTCGCCGAAGTGCAGTGGGCTTATCCTGACGCTCGACTCGACCTGGTTGGCGGGGGACCTGAAGAAGGCGAGATTCGCGCGCTCGTAGAAGAACTGGATCTCGTGAATTCAGTTCACTTCTGCGGCGTCGTCTCCAGAGACGAAATCGCCCGCTACTATGATCAGGCCGATATTTTCATCAATGCTTCCTGCCTCGACAATATGCCCGTTTCCATTCTCGAAGCATTCGCTTCGGGCACGCCGGTTGTGAGCACCAGTCCGGAAGGCATGCAATACGTTGTTGAGGACGGCAGAACGGGTATTCTTTCGCCTCCAGGGGATGCGCAGAAACTCGCGAAGAACGTACTTCGCTTGCTCAGCGATCCTGATTTTGCCTGCAGGTTGGCAGCGAATGCCTCTGAACAATCAAGACAGTACGGCTGGAATGCAGTGCGGGAAAAATGGCTGAAGATTTATGACTCGATGCTGAACCGCATGAAACCCGTTTGTGAGGTGTGTGGATCTGACCGGGTTGTGACTACAGCTGAAGCGGTGAACGGTGTTCAATCATGAGCGAGCTTTTGATCGAATCCGCATCTACGCGAAAGCACTCATCACCCCTTCAGTGGTTGGCCGCAGCATTCGCTTGCTTGATTGGACTTATCATCTGCCTGATGACATGGGGAGGATACCTGCTCGAATCGAACGAACCGCTGCCCTCGCACGCCGATGCGGCTGTGGTTCTGGAAGGATCTCTGCAAAGCGCGAGTGTCCGTCTCGCCGGAGCTATGCACTTGCTGCAGCAGGGCGTGTCAGACCGAGTGCTTCTTCCAATTCCGCCAGCTTCATACTGGGGAGTTCCGGTCGCACCTATGGCTCGCCAATTCCTGGCGACAAATTACGGCTCTTCTCTTGCCGGCCGGGTCGATTTTTGCGAAGTGAGCGGGAGCGTGGAGTCAACGCTGGACGAAGCCTATGCCATCGGAGAATGCATTCAGGCGCATTCCTGGACCAGCGTTGTTGTAGTCACTTCAAATTTTCACACGCGCCGTGCAGGCATTATCTGGCGAAAGGTAATGAAGTCAGAAGATCCGAGACTGCAAATCTGGGTGCGTGGAACCGATGATCCCAATTTCCAGGCTCAACTCTGGTGGCACAAGCGTCTGTGGGCGAAAACCTGGCTCATGGAATTCACCAAGCTGATCTGGGCCGAAACTGTAGGCCGCTGACGTCTAAGCTCTCGAAACAATGTTCGGCTTTCCAATCTTGGGTTTCAAAGTCGTGGGCATCGTCCTCGATGCATACTCTCTGCCACTCAAGATTCAGCAGTCGCCATATTCGTTGCTGAGGCCGGCGCACGCCCCGACCGCGCCGTTGATGCACGTGCCTTCATCGTCTGGGCCGCGGTCGGCCTTCACTCTGCACATGTGGCGCAGCACAGCAGAGTCAACCGGAGAAATACGCGATATCGGCAATTCCACCCATATAACAAATTCCAAAGTAATCGGGAGTAACCGGTGTCACCAGCGCTGCGCCGCCAGTTTTGTTATTCTAATGACAAGGACTTTTCGGTTCGGCGAGAAAGCATGAGGGACGCGGGATTCTCATCGTGATCATTCCGGCATGATTCTGCCAACCTCGCGGCGAAGGGGTCCTGCGCGTCTCCAGGCACATAAGTTTCTCCATCCCTTTGTAGCTTACTTTCAGCAGTTTGTGACGGAGCGTATCGTGTGAACGTATCGATCAGTTTGTTCGGCCTGGGTTACGTAGGTTCGGTAAGCGCTGGCTGCTTTGCGCACTTGGGTCATCGCGTGATCGGCGTGGATGTGAACCCGCTCAAAGTGGAAATGCTGGCTTCCGGGCGCAGTCCCATCATCGAAGCCCGCATCAGCGAACTCGTGGCCGAAGGCCATACCGCTGGAAAACTCTGCGCAACTACAGACGCCATCAACGCGGTGCGCGAATCGGAGATTAGCTTCATATGCGTCGGTACCCCCAGCTTGCACAGTGGAAAACTCGATTTAAGCCACGTTGAAAACGTCGCTAGTGAAATTGGCGAGGCGTTACGGACTAAAACCACCCCTCATACTGTTATTTTGCGAAGCACCGTCTTACCCGGGACAACCGAATCGACCCTAATTCCAATTCTCGAAAAGACTAGCGGCAAGCGCCACGGTAGCGACTACAAAGTTTGCTATAACCCGGAATTCATGCGCGAGGGCAGTGCGGTAGCGGATTTTCTGAATCCGCCATACACAATATTGGGAGCTCTCGATCCACAGCATCTGGCTGCGGTACGTGACCTTTACCGCCCTGTCAGCGGCCCCGTCGTCGAGACGACACTTCCTGTGGCGGAAATGGTGAAGTACGTTTCCAATACATTCCACGCCATTAAAGTCGGTTTCGCCAACGAAATCGGAACCCTGTGCAAACACTTGGGCGTTGACAGCCAGATGGTCACTGAAATTTTCACCTCCGACAATAAACTAAACATTTCGCCGGCCTATCTGGCGCCCGGATTCGCCTTTGGTGGTTCCTGTTTACCAAAAGATCTTCGTGCGATCACTCATCGCGCCAAGGAACTGGATCTCAACCTTCCGCTGTTGCAGGCCCTTACTCCCAGTAATGCCGAACATGTAAACCGTGCCGTAGAAGCTGTGCTGCGTACCCGGCGCAGGAAGATCGCCATGTTGGGTTTGAGCTTCAAGGCCGGCACTGACGATCTGCGTGAAAGTCCGCAGGTGCAATTGATCAAGCGCTTGCTCGGGGAAGGCTGCCAGGTCAAGGTCTGGGACGCGGATGTTTCTCTCGGTCAACTGGCCGGATCGAACCGCCAATATATCGAAGAGGTGATTCCGCATATCGGATCGCTACTTTCCAGCGATCTCGAAAGTGTGGTGCGTTTCAGCGAGATCGTGATCATCGGCAACAAATCAGCCGACAGAAGCAGGCTGGAAAAATGTCTCACTCCGGCCCATCTCGTCATCGACCTAGTCAATTTAAGTCGCTCCCGCCGGCCTAACTGCGCCCAATATGAAGGGATCTGCTGGTAACCTCATCCATGCTGAAGTGCCGAATCATCGC
>JASIKQ010000340.1 GCA_030049565.1 Candidatus Sulfotelmatobacter sp. | reverse complement strand
AAGCGCGTTTTTGTGCGCTGTTGCGGCCCTAACGGCCATTGTCCTACGGGACACGACTCAACCGGCCCGCCGGTTTTCACTGTCCGCCCTCGTATCGCTTACAATGTGAGCACTTTCCCTTCATCAAAGAATACTCAGGAGTTGGCTACCGATGCATCTTTCGCGCACGATGCGTATCTTGCTCGTCGGTTCTCTGTGCGTGCTTTCCACTGTCCTGGGAGCACAAAGGGCACGGTCGAAAGTAGCCAAACCTGAGCCGGTCTCCGTGAGCTTACCGGGCGCTGCGTTCGCTGCCATGCAGACCATCGACCCCGAGCACATTCGCTGGCACGTCCGATTCCTTTCGCACGATCTGCTGGAAGGCCGCGGCACCGGCCAGCGCGGCGGCGATATCGCTGCCCAATACATCGCTACCCAATTTGCGGAGTATGGATTGAAGCCTGCCGGCGATCATGGGTCCTATTTTCAGAAGGTGCCTCTGGTTGGCATTACGACTCTGCCCGAAAGCCAATTTACGCTGGCGCCAAAGCAAGGCCCAGCCCTGAACCTGAAGCTGCTCGAGGATTACGTTGCCTACGACGAGACTCAGCAACCGCAATCCGACCTCGAGGCTGAGATCGTTTATGTGGGTTACGGCATCGACGCCCCGGAATACAGCTGGGATGATTACAAGGATGCAGACGTGCACGGCAAGGTCCTGCTCATGCTTGTGAACGAGCCGCCCTCAGACGACCCCAGATTCTTCAAAGGCAAGGCGCTGACCTACTACGGGCGCTGGACATACAAGTATGAGGAAGCCGCGCGCAAGGGTGCGGTCGGCGTGATCTTGATTCACAAAGAAGATATGGCGAGTTATCCATGGCAAGTCGTGCGTAGCTCGAATTCCGGGGAAAAGGCATTCCTGAAGCACGAAGATCCGGCCTTGAAAGTTGCGGCGTGGGTGCAACTGGATGTGGCCAAAAAGCTGGCTGCCGCCAGCGGCATGAATTTAGAGAAAATGATAGCCGACGCGCGCAAGCCCGATTTTCGTCCCATAAGCCTCAAGGCAAGATTGAAGGCTCACATGGTGAGCCAAATTCGAAATTTCGAGTCGAGCAATGTGCTTGCCATGCTGCCAGGTTCAGACCGTAAGTTAAGAAATGAAGCAGTCCTTTACACGGCTCACTACGATCATCTCGGCATTCGTCCCGATATGCCGGGAGACAACATTTTCAATGGCGCTGCCGACAACGCTACAGGCTGCGGCATCCTTCTGGAACTAGCGCGGGCGTACAGCGAGGCGAGGGAGCATCCGCGGCGCTCCATAATTTTGGCAGCGGTCACGGCTGAAGAACAGGGACTGCTCGGATCAGAATACCTCGGGCGTCATGGCCCGATTCCGCCGGGCAAAGTTACCCTCGATTTGAATTACGACGATGTTAAGCCGTTAGGCGCGCCGCAAGAAGTCGAAGTCACCGGGGCGGAGCGTACAACGTTTTATCCCTGGGTGCAGGCCACGGCGAAGGAGTTCCGCCTGGCGATTCGTCCTGAGGCGCGGCCGGAAGCCGGAGAGTTCTACCGCTCCGATCATTTCAGCTTGGCGCGTGTGGGCATTCCGGCCTTTTCCATCAATGAAGGAGTTAAATTCAAAGGTCACGACACGGCCTGGGGTATTGCCCAGAACAAAGAGTTTGTCGAAACGCGCTACCACCAGCCCAGCGATGAGTATCACCCGGAGATGGATTTCGTCGGCGACGCGGCGATGGCGCGCTTTGGATTCGCTCTGGGCTGGGAAGCGGCCGACTTGTCACATCTCATCGCTTGGCAGGACGGGGATGAGTTCGAAGCCGCGCGGCTGAAGAGCCAGTAGCGATTTGCTGCCGAGCATTGCAAGAGCAGTACTGAACTTAACGGACCGGATTTTATTTCAAAGACGCGGCTAGCGTGACACTCGCCGGAAATCCGGCGTGTTACGCTGGCGGCGCAATATTCAGGTTTACGTAGTAGGGCAAGGTGCGCCCGCAGCCTGCCATTGTTTTACTTTTGCTAAAAACTCAGCGTGCGGCATGGGAATGGGCGTGCGGCCCTCGCCTGGATTCCATCCCCACATCACCAACTTGTCTTCGGTCAGGTGCTCGACGAGCTGGTCGAGATTGCGGCCGCGATTCTGTTTCGGGTCTTTGATCGATTCGCAGATCTGGGCGTCGGTCAGTCCCTGCCAAATCATCGGCATGCTGGGCGGAGGCAATCGCCAGCCGGGCGCACCCGGCGGAAGATGCGCACCGGCGAGGTTGTGGTCCTGATGGCAGGTGCTGCAATGTTCTGCGGTGAGCCCGAAACCTGTGGGGCCGCGCTTTACATTCATGGTGTGGGGATGACTGTCGTCGCCCTGGCGCGGGAAGTCTCCACTGGAATGGCAGTTCATGCAGCGCGGGTTGCGCAGAACGGAAACAAAAGCCGTGAACAGCGCTCCGTTGTCTTTATCGGTGGCATTCTTGCCGGCGGCTGGCGGCCCCACCGCGGCGACAGAAAACGGCAAAAGATTCCAACCCGTCGAGCACACCATCAACATGGCTGCAAAAAACCAAACGATTGCATAGCATCTTTTCATACGGCCTCCGACATGCGAAGGGGCAGGCGCCGAAGTCGCTTTCCGGTGGCAGCAAATACGGCGTTGGCGATCGCCGGGGCGGCACAAGGCACGCCGGGTTCGCCAATTCCTCCGGCCTTCTCCTTGCTCTCCACGATATAGGTCTCAATCTCCGGACACTCGTTGATGCGCATCACGGGAAAAGTGTGGAAGTTGGTTTGTTGAAGGCGGCCGTTCTCGAATGTGAGTTCCTGATACAACGCCGCCGACGCCCCGAAAATGGCGCCGCCCTCGAGCTGGGCTTTGATGATGTTGGGGTTCACATACTCCCCGCAGTCGACGGCGCATACCATGCGGTGTACGCGAACTCTGCCATTTTCAACCGATACCTCGGCGACGTGAGCGGCGTAACTTTCGAAGGCAAAGTGCACGGCAATGCCGCGGCCCATTCCTTTTGGTAAGGGTTTGTCCCACCCCACTTTCTGCGCAGCCAGATCGAGCACGCCGAGATGGCGAGGCTTTTTTTGCAGCAACTGGCGGCGGAACTGATATGGGTCCATTTGTGCCAGCGTGGCCAGTTCGTCGACGAAACATTCCACCGCAAACGCGGTATGCGAATGTCCCACCGAGCGCCACCACTGTACGGGTACGTT
>JASIKQ010000339.1 GCA_030049565.1 Candidatus Sulfotelmatobacter sp. | reverse complement strand
ACGTCGAGGAAGAAATGATGAGAAGTTCCGACCAGAAGCAGCCCGGCCACGACTCCGATTCCTGAGCCAACTGCGGCGCCGATTACCGTGTCTTTTCCTTTGTCGGGAGGACCGGTCACGCTTGAGGTAAGGCATCCTGGGGGTGGACCGGTGCAGCCGGCTGGAAAGGTATTGGTGAGAGTCGTCGGTTGCGAGCTGGCAACCGAGTGGCCAATTAAAGCACCCAAACCTGCGCCCGCGAGTGGTCCGATAATCAGTCCTGCCACGCGGCCGCTGCCCGGATCTTTCCAGGCATAGCCTTCATTGCTCTCGAGCATAATCGGTCCGGGTACGGGCACGACGTAGCCGTCGGGGAAAGCAATCGACATCGATTGCAGGTAAAGTTGGCCGCGGTTGCCATGCCGCCCGAGCTTGTCGAACTTCCCATTGACGAGTGTTCCGGCAGGAACGACCACCTCGTTGCCACTGGTTATGGGAGAGACAATTTGCGCGTAGACATCGTCGCCGCGATGAATGTAGCGGCTCTGGATGGGATGCGTGAGCACCAGGGCCAGGCTCGTACCTGCAGGCACGGTCACGGTCAGGGACGGCATAGGTTTGGATGGGGTCGTTTTTTGAGAATTGGCTTGCGACTCAGACCGCGCACTCGGAGGTGGAGTTTGTTGTCCAAAGCCTGGACTCGCCAGCAGCAGCGCAACGCTCAGCGCCAGACTTTGCCTGATAGATGTTTTGGTTGGGTTGGCAGAAATGTTTGAGAAGAAGCGAGGAGAACGACGAGGTATGACCATGTGGCGCCTCCCGGTGAAGGCTGAGGCCTTCTGTTTCTTTGGGAGAGTCTTAGTTTCTTAATCCGCTCTCTGCTGGAGTAAACCTGTAAGGGTTGGCGAAGTTGTGGAGAATTTAGTAAAGAAATGCAAAGCAATCCCCACGCTGTCAATGCAGGTGTGCTGTTCGCGAACGCTGATTCCTGCCCGCGAGGACTGATCATTTACAATCCTCGCGTATGTTCTATCGCTCTGACAATCGCGCTCCCGACCAGCTTCGGCCAGTTTCCATCGTTCCCGATTTCATTACGACCGCGGAAGGTTCTGTGCTGATCGAAGTAGGCAGTACCCGCGTCATCTGCACCGCGTCGATCGAAGAAACCGTCCCGACATTTCTGCGGAATTCGGGCAAGGGATGGATCTCCAGCGAGTACGCCATGATTCCGCGGGCTACACTCACCCGCACGCCGCGCGAAGTGGCCAAAGGACGGCCCAGCGGACGCACGCACGAGATTCAACGGCTGATCGGGCGCTCGCTGCGCGCTGTAACCGATCTGACGCGTCTCGGCGAGCGAACCATATGGATCGATTGCGATGTAATTCAAGCCGACGGCGGCACGCGCACGGCTTCGATCACCGGAGCATTCGTCGCTCTCGGATTGGCACTGGAAAAATTGGTGGAGGCCGGTACGTTGACTTCGGTTCCACTTAGAGATTTCGTCGCTGCGGTGAGCGTGGGCATCGTGGATGGAGACATACTGCTCGATCTTTGCTACGAAGAAGACTCACGCGCAGAAGTCGATATGAATTTCGTGATGACTGCCGGGCACAAGATGGTGGAGGTGCAGGCGACCGCGGAACAGCAACCATTCGACGAATTCCAGTTCGCCAAGATGCTGGCCTTCGCGAGGCAGGGAGTGCAGTCTTTGATCGCCAAGCAGCAGGGAGTGCTGAGCGGGATTACGCTGCGGCAGTAGAGAGATGTCCGCAGTTTCAGGAGGGGTCGTCAAGCGCTGGGGCCCGATACGTCTGGGCCGCTGGACAGCCGTGGGCGGCAGTCTCCACGTTGTGTCTTGGTTGGAAATGTCGTGGAGGGAATCGAGGCCCACTATTCGTATCGCAAACTCTCGATGGGATCCAGCCGCGCGGCGCGGATGGCGGGCACCATGCCGCTGACGATCCCCACCAGACTCAGAATGATTGTCGCCACTGCAAGACTGCTAAGGTTGATGGTGAGATGGATGTCGCCCGCCTCCAGGCCGTCGCCGAAGGCGCTCATCAGCGGTAGAGTGCCGACAATCCAAGAGATTAGGTAAGCGATGGCGATGCCGCCCAGGCCCCCGGCAAAAGTAATGGCTAAAGCCTCGGCGAGAAATTGCAACAGAATGTGACCCTTGTGCGCACCCAGCGCTTTTTCGATTCCGATCTCGCGCGTGCGCTGCTGCACGGAAACCAGCATGATGTTCATCAGCCCGATGCCGCCAATGCCGAGGGTGAGTGCTCCAATAAACGCCAGCAGAATCTTCAGCCCCGAGGTCACCACAGAGAACTCGTCGAAGTCCTGTTTGAAATCGGCGATGAAGACGGCGCGGGTATCGTCGGGGCGGAAGTTGTGATGTTCGGCAAGCACGGCGCGAACCACGCGCGCCAGCTGCTGGTGGTTCTCGCCCTCGTAATCCATGAAAATTCCAGTGATGTAGCGCGTGTCGTAAAGATCGCCCATGGTGCTGAACGGAATGACGACGAAGCTGTTGTCGTTGTTGTCGCCATCCTGCACCTTGCGCTGATAGACGCCGACGACTTCAAAGCTCAGGCCATTGATGCGAATGCTCTGGCCCAGGGGCTGCTCGCCGGAAAAAAGTCTACGGCGGGCCTCGTCGCCAATGACGGCGACTCGGGCACGCTGAAGTTGATCTTCTTCACTGAGGCCGCGACCATTGGCAACGGAGAATCCGCGAATGCGCTCGTAGACGGGAAAAACGCCGGTGAGGAATAGGTTTGTGAACGTGCGCGTGTCGTGCTGGATGGTCACGCCGTTATATTTATCCATAATCGGTGTGACACCCTTGACCATGGGCACTTCGTTGCGAAGGTAATCGACATCGGCGAGTTGCAGGCGGATTTCGGTGCCCGCTTTTGCGCCGCCCACTTGCAGCGAGGTGCGCCCGGGGAAGGCCCCGATTACATCGATACCCCACGAGCTGAAAATGATGGCAATGGCGTGCTGGAAGCCCGATCCGAAAGCGAGCAGGATGACGACTGTGGCGATGCCCCAGGCCATACCCAGCATGGTGAGCGCAGTGCGGCGGCGGTTGTGCCGCATAGCGCCCAGAGCTTCTCTCAGCAGATCACGCGTCATACTTTCTCCACGGACGTTTGCTCCTGGCCTAAGACTTATTCCTGGCGCAAAGCCTCAACTGGTTCGAGCATGGCGGCTTTGCGGGCTGGATAAAGACCGGCGGAGATTCCGGCAATTGCTAGGGCGAGAACCGCGCCGACGGCCGAGACAGGTACGATACGCGGCGTATCGAAACCTTGGGGCAGGTTGATTCCCGAAAGCAAATGAACGACCAGCGCAGCCGCGGCCACACCGACTGCCCCACTCATCAAGGTCAGGAATGCGCCTTCGAGAAAGAATTGAAAAAGAATGTTGCCCCGGGTCGCGCCCAGGGCTTTGCGCAGCCCGATCTCCTGGGTACGCTCGGTCACTGCGACCAGCATGATGTTAATAATGCCGATGGCGCCCAAGGCCAGCGTGATCAGACCCACGCCGCCGAGAAACCAATCCATGGCGGTGAAAATCTTGCCCATGGTTTTCTGATTCTTCACCGTGTCCCACTCTTCCCAGATATCTTTGCCTTCGGGGTCGAAACCGCCGTGGTTGCTTGCGACGATGCGGTGAAGCTCCGCTTTCGCCGCTTCATTTTCGTCGAAGGTGCGCGGCTGATAATTGATGAAGGAAACCGCGTTGCCCTCTTTGGAATTGTCCCCTTTCAGGGGAAACAATTCGCGCATAGTGTTAAAGGGCACGAAAATTCGGATATTGGTGGAGTTTTCCTGTTCGTTGCCGATTAGGGAGAGCATGCCGATCACCTGAAAGCGAACGTCGTTAAGCAGGATGGTGTTGCCGACCGCTGGCCGGCCGGGAAACAAATTGCGGGTCATGTCGCGGCCCAAGACGCAGACCCGGCGGCGCTCAATATCATCCTGGTCATCGAGCCAGCGGCCGACCTGCAAAGGGATCGTGCGCACCTGGCTGAATACTGCAGGCACGCCGCTGACCTGACCGTTGGTACTGGTGTAATCGCTGACAGCGCGAATATCGTCGCGCGCGATCACCGGCGCGACATGAATGGCCAGCTTCGACTCTCTTTGAATGGCGCTGTAGTCGTCGAATGTCAGGTTGAACCACTTCATGGAGGTGAAGCTGCCTTCGACGGCAGGCGCTCGTCCGCCGTAGAAAAAGATGATGTTCCTGCCGAAAGTTTCCAGTTGCCGGCGATTGCCGTTGCGAAAACCTTCACCCACCCCGGCAAGCAGAAGCAGCGAGCCTACGCCCCACGCGATGCCAAACATGGTGAGAAAGGAACGCAGTTTGTGCGCCCAGAGGCTGCGGAATGTCTGACCGAAGATATCCAGCAGCATGCGCATGGGCAACCTCCGGCCGAAGAGTGGGTGCAGTCCGGCGGCAGGTATTTCGACTGGCGAGGGCGAGGAAGGTTAGCGTTATTTTGCGGGAGGCACTTTGAGGTGACATAACACACGGGGTGTGTCTGGATATTCGAGGATTGAAGCGCAAGAACAGCAACTCCAGCCGGATTCCGTTTCCTTCGGAACGAAAAGCTTTGTTGGGGATGACAGAATTGGATTCTAGCCGATCGAGACCGCCGTAATATTCATAAATTCCCGAATGCCATTGGCCGAGAGTTCCCGTCCATGGCCGGAATGCTTCACGCCGCCGAAGGGAATCTTCGGGTCCGACGCCACCATCTTGTTGATGAACACCATTCCCGCCTCGATTTCGTTGATGAAACGTTCGCGCTCGCGGTCATCGTTGGTCCAGGCGCTGGCGCCAAGGCCAAAGCGGCTGTCATTGGCCAGCCGGATGGCTTCATCGATATCTTTCACACGAAACAAGGACGCGACGGGACCGAAGAATTCTTCTTTATATGCCGGAGAATCTTTAGGAATATTCGTGAGCACCGTCGGCGCATAATAATTGCCCGGCTGTTTCAGGGGATAGCCGCCGGTTAGTACCTTTGCGCCCGCCTTCACGGTTTTCTGGACGTCTTCGTCAAGAGATTTCACAGCGTCAGCGCTCGATAGCGGACCAAGCTCGGTTTTCTCGTCGAACGGATCGCCGATGCGCAGGTTGTTCATGCGCTCGACAAATTTGCGCTCGAACTCTGCGGCGATCGGGTCGGCGACGATGAAGCGCTTGGCGGCAATGCAGGATTGTCCGTTGTTCTGCACGCGCGCCTGCACTGCGGTTGCGACGGCGGCGTCTACGTCGGCGCTGGGCATGACTATAAAAGGATCGCTGCCACCGAGTTCGAGGACGACTTTCTTGATGCGCTTCGCGGCGGCGGTTCCAACTTGAATGCCGGCCTGTTCGCTTCCGGTAAGGGTTGCCGCCATTACGCGCGGATCGTTGAGAATGGCATCGACTTGCTGCGATGCGATGAGCAGAGCCTGGAATGCCCCTTTGGGAAAACCCGCGTCCAGAAAAATGTCTTCTATGGCCAGGGCACATTGGGGAACATTCGATGCATGTTTCAGCAAGCCAACATTGCCCGCCATAAGCGCCGGGGCGGCGAAGCGAATCACCTGCCAGAAGGGAAAATTCCACGGCATCACGGCGAGAATGGGGCCGAGAGGACGATAGCGAACAAAACTTTTTTGGGCTCCGGTTTCGATGATCTCGTCCGCGAGTAACTTCTCGGCGTTCTCGGCGTAAAAACGGCAACCTCCGGCGCACTTCTGGGCTTCGGCGACGGCGGCTTTGTAGGGTTTGCCCATCTCGAGCG
>JASIKQ010000338.1 GCA_030049565.1 Candidatus Sulfotelmatobacter sp. | reverse complement strand
TCAAAGACAAGGGAGCGGCGTAAATGCCCGAGACGAAGCGCGACGTTGTGATCATCGGCGGGGGCCACAACGGACTCGTCGCGGCTTTCTACCTAGCGAAAGCAGGATTCAAACCGCTGGTGCTCGAACGCCGTCGGCTGGTTGGTGGCGCGGCAATCACAGATGAATTTCATCCCGGCTTTCGTTGTTCGACACTGGCGCATACGGCTGGGCCGATCCGGCCCGACATTGTTCGCGACATGCAGCTTGAAAGGCATGGGGCGAAATTCATCACGCCCGAGACCTGCGTCACGACACTCTCGCCCGACGGCCGCGGGCTCTCGCTTTATCAGGACGAGAGCAAATCTGTCCAAGCCATCTCGGCTTTTTCGCAAAAAGATGCGGCCAAGTACGCTGAGTTCGGGGAATCGCTGAGCAAGATCAGCAAAATAATTGCCGAAGCGCTCGCCACGACTCCGCCCGACATTGACCACCCCAGCAGCGCTGATCTCTGGAGCATGTTGAAGACCGGGCGCGCGCTGCGCAATCTTGGCAAGCGCGATATGTATCGAGTGCTGCGCTGGGGGCCTATGGCCGTTGCCGACCTGGTGGCCGAATATTTTGAGACTGAGTTGTTACGCGCAGTCATCGCCGCCCGCGGAGTTTTCGGAACTTTTCTCGGCCCGTGGTCAGCAGGCAGCAGCCTGCAGTTGCTGATTCGCGCTGCTGGCGATTCTCATCCTGCCGGCTCGGCATTTTTCGTGGCGGGAGGAGTGGGCGCGCTCACGCAGGCCATGGCTTCGGCTGCGCAAGCTGCGGGCGTCGAGATTCGCACTTCGGCCGAAATCATTGAGATTCGCGTGAAAGAGGGCAGGGCTACCGGTGTATTGCTCGGCACCGGTGAGGAGATCAATGCGGATGCGGTTATTTCCAATGCCGATCCCAAACGCACCCTGCTCAAATTGACCGATCCCACTCATCTCACGCCCGACTTTGCGCAGAAGATACGGCACTTCCGTGGGAATGGCACCGTTGCGAAGGTAAATTTGGCACTTTCCGGTCTGCCGAGTTTCACAGCCTTAAGAAATAATGACAGCGGTGCTCTCAAGGGCCGCATTCACATTGGCCCTGAAATCGATTATCTGGAACGCGCCTTCGACGAAGCCAAATATGGAAAATTCTCGCGCCAGCCGTATCTTGAAGCCACGATTCCCTCGTTAACCGATCCCACGCTCGCGCCCGAAGGCAAACATGTGATGTCGGTCTATATGCAGTACGCGCCGCATAAGTTAAAAGGCGATTGGGAAGAACAGCGAAGATCGCTCGGGCAAACTGTGGTACAAACGCTCGCGCAGTACGCTCCGAATCTGCCGGAGATGATCCTGACGCACCAGATCATCACGCCGCTCGATCTGGAAGAAAATTATGGATTAACCGGTGGCCAGATTTTCCACGGCGACTTGGCGCTCGATCAGTTCTTCACCATGCGGCCGCTGCTCGACTGGGCGCGCTACCGCACGCCGATCGAGAATCTATACTTGTGCGGCAGCGGCACGCACCCGGGCGCGGGATTGACGGGAGGCTCCGGGGCAAACGCGGCGAGAGAGATTGCGAAGGAGTTGAAGAAATAGCCCGGCGCCCAAGTGGGCGTCATCCCGAGCGAAGCCGTTTTCTCCAGGCGTAGCGAGGGATCTCCTGCACCCGAAGCGCCGGGGATAAGGAGATCCCTCGGCCCGCTGGTGAAAACGCGGGCCCTCGGGATGACGCACCAATGTTCTTCTAAGAAGGCGTGGCGTAGATTTTGCGAGTGTACCTTGTGCGGCAGCGGCACGCACCCGGGCGCAGGCTTGACCGGAGGCTCGGGCGCGAACGCGGCGCGAGAAATCTTGAAACAGTTGAGGAAGTAGCGCTGGCCGAGACGTGGCAAGCTATGCCTCTACAGCAGTTTTCTTTTCAGACTCATGAAGAATTCCGCCATCTTGCTCGTTTCCTGCCCCGACGCCAAGGGCGAAGTCGCATCCATCGCCGATTTCGTCTATCGCCACGGCGGCAACATTCTTCATGCCGACGAGCACGCCGACCAGGAATCCGGCCTGTTCCTCATGCGCGTCGAGTTCGATCCCAAAGACTTCGACATCGATCTTTCTGCAGTTGACCCAACTCAGTTCAACCCCGCTCAAGCAGTTCATCCCGGTTCGGCTCGAACTGGCCTCTCCGAGTTCGCCAAACACTTCGATCCCATCGCCGAGAAGTTTCAGATGACGTGGCGGCTGGCGGTTTCGTCCCATCGCCAGCGCATGATCATTTTCGTCTCCAAATACGATCACTGCCTGGTCGATCTTCTGTATCGCCATCAAAGTGGCGAACTCGCCTGCGACATCCCGCTGATCATTTCCAATCACCCCGACAACCAGCCCATCGCCGATTTCTACAAGATTCCTTACGCCGTCGTTTCGGTTAGAAAAGACAACAAGCGCGACTCGGAAGCCAGGATTCAATCGCTGATCGACCAGCATCGTCCCGACTTCCTGGTTCTCGCCCGCTACATGCAGATTCTCTCCAACGAATTCGTCAATCGCTATCCGCAGCGCATCATCAACATTCATCATGGGCTTCTTCCCGCCTTCATTGGCGCGCGGCCTTACCATCGAGCGTTCGAGCGGGGCGTCAAGCTGATCGGCGCCACCAGCCATTACGTCACGGAAGTGCTCGACGATGGCCCCATCATCGAGCAGGACGTGGTCCGCGTCTCGCACCGCGATACGGTGGAGGATTTGATCCGCAAAGGACGCGACCTGGAAAAGATGGTGCTTTCGCGTGCGGTGCGCTGGCACATCGAGAATCGAATTCTTCTTTATGGAAATAAGACCGTAGTGTTTTGAACTCCTTTCCGAGGCAGTTGCACTCGTCAAGCAGAGGTACATGCACCATCGGACAGCAGGGCCTTCTGCGCCTAACAGTCTCCCCCGGTGGTAACTTGCGGCAGAGGTGACTTTCGACTTTACTGGAACAGAAGTAAAAAATTCCCTCATCGACGGGGAGAATCTCGCTTTGCGGGAGCGACTCTTGGCTGAGGACCTGAAGTTTGAATTGTCGATCCTGGCGACGGTCCAGGGCTTTTATCAGAAGCTGATGCGCGATTCGCTCGGCGGAGATGTGCCTGTTCCGAAGGGGCTGGACGAACTGTCGCTTCGCCACTCTGATGAACTGCCGCAAACGCTCTCGCAGATGTATCGCTGGCTACACGTGCTCGACATGGCGATTACTCCTGCGATGCTGCGGCAGGCGCTGACGCCGGAGACGGATTCCGAAGTCGCGGAGGCTCTTCTGCGTTATTTCGTGCGGCGCCGGGAAGCCACCGAAGTCAACCGCGATAAGACCGATCTGGTCACGACCTTTCTTTACCGCCATCCGCGGGTCGCGGGCCAGTGGGAACAGCATGGGTACGGGCTGGACGGGGCGCTGCCGCTTTCTCCTTTCGAAATTGCCCTGATAGAAATCCTGGCGGATACAGATGTACCTTCGCTGCCCGAAGAGCACGTGCAATTGCTGCGCAACTTCGATCCGCTGCGGGAAGAGATTACGCGCTATCGCGATTTCAACTCGCTGATGGATTCGGGCGTCGTTTCGCGGGTGCGCGACATCAAGCGCTGCCTGGATTCGTCTTTCTATCATCCGGGAGTTTTGGCCACGGTGGCCGCGCACAATGCCGCATTCGGAGCGCGCTTTGACCAGCTTTTCAGCAAGGCGCTGGCAGAGATCAAACAATTTGCGCAAGCGCTGGAGGAGATGGGCGGAAGCATTCTGAGCACGGTTGACGGAGTAGAAGTCACCGTGGAGCATGTCGCAGCTATCGAGCGGCAGGAAATGTTGAAAGCCGATTACGGCAGTGCGCTGGAAAAATTCCGCCGCGTCTCGCGACTGAAAAAAGAGCTCGACCGGCGTCCGCCGATTCGCAAGTCGTTGCTCGCTCCAGCCGCGGGACAAAAGACGCAGGCTTCCGGCAGAGGCGCAGCCGCGGCTAAGCCAGCGCGTGTGGCCACAAGCGAGGCCGCTCCTCAAACGTTCCAGCCGCCTGTAATTACGGCGCAGCAAATCTCGGCGGAAGAAGGCAAGCTGCGGCGGGTGGAAGAATCAATTCGGGTATTTGTGCGCGTGGCCGATGCCAAGTACCGTCAGATCGTGCCCATGCGCTATTTCAACCTGACCCTGACTATGACTGAGGCCGACGCTTACGCGGCCACGTTCCTGGAAGAAAAAAGCGCGCGCGCCGAGGTTGCCCGCACTCTCATCCGGCTGGTTTCCTGCGTGGCGCGCGTCAACACGGAGCTAGAGGAACTCAAGCGCAGCCAGAGTATGTCGTCACTCTGGAAGCTGCACGCGGACGCCCTGGTGGTTCTGCTCGATATAGCCGGCTCTGCGAGCGAAGTTGCCGAGGACGTTGCCAAAACCACCGAAGGCAGCGATGCCAGCGCGGCAAAGGCGATTCGGG
>JASIKQ010000337.1 GCA_030049565.1 Candidatus Sulfotelmatobacter sp. | reverse complement strand
CGTTCGCCGTGACGGCCATTTCCACGCTGATTCCCTTTTGCAGCGTTTGCGCAGTAGAAGAACTCACCGCCGCCACGCCTGCGACTAGACTCAGACCCGCCAGACACACCTCCAGTATGCGATTCATACGCACTACTCCTTTCGTGATTTTCAGTTGAAGTTTTCTACGGTTTCGCTCCGCCCAGCGACGCCGTCGCCAGCGTTCCTCCCAGCCCCATGGTTTCGACCGCGGACGAGGGCACGATGACCATCGAACCGCGCTCTTTGATGGCTTCATACAGCATGTTCATGGCGCGTAGGTGCAGAGCGGTCGGGTTCTGCTCATACGCGGTAGACGCCTGCACGAAGCTGTTGGAAATTTCGGTTTCGGCCTGGCCGAGGATGATGCGCGCCTGACGTTCGCGCTCGGCCTGCGCCTGACGGGACATGGCGTCTTCCAAGCCCTGTGGGATTCGCACATCGCGGATTTCAACCGACTGCACCGTGATCCCCCACGGATTCGTTTTCTCGTCGAGGATGCGCTGAAGTTCGCGTCCGAGAGTTTCGCGCTCGGTGATCATCTGCGCCAGTTCGTGGCGGCCGATAGATTCGCGCAGAGCGGTTTGCGCGCTCATGTTGATGGCGTCGACGAAGTCCTCGACTTCGAGAATGCATTTCTCTGCGTTCCAGACCAGCCAAAAAACGATGGCATCGACGTTGACGGGAACGGTGTCGCGGGTGAGCGTGGATTCGGCGGAAACGCTGGCCACGCGCACGCGCTGATCGACGTAGGGACTGAGGCTTTCAACAACGGGCACGATGTGGAAGATTCCCGGGCCGCGCAGTCCGACGTAGCGGCCGAGGCGCAGAACCGCAACCTTCTCCCATTGTTTGACAACTTTGATGGCGAACAGGAAATAGACACCGACAACGCCACCAATGATGATACCCAGCGGATTGTGAGTGGTCGCGCTGACAATGGCGCCGGCCAGCAGGCAGGCGACAAACAGTAACATTCCGATACTGCTGACCTCACGGAATTCGATTCTCCTTAACATGGCTATCTCCTTTTTGCGGCCTGCGGCTTCAACTCACTGAGGCGATCGAGTAATTCTTCCACGGTGAATCCGGCGGCGCCGGCGCGGGCGGCGAATTCGTTGGCAAGCTGCGCGAGCTGGCGATCGCGCTCGGCTTCTTTTCTTTCTACTTTCTTCTTCGCGATGAACGTGCCGGTGCCCTGGTGAGTTTCGAGCAGACCGCCGAGTTCGAGCTCGCGATAGGCGCGCATTACGGTGTTGGGATTGATGGCGAGATCGACGGCCAGTTGGCGAACGGTAGGGAGCTGGTCGCCGGCCGCCAGCGTGCCGAGGGCCATGCCACTGCGGACCTGATCGATGAGCTGGCGGTAGACGGGGACGCCGCTGTGCAGATCAAGTGCGAAGCGGAAGGCGGGCTCCGAATTGATTCTCCCAGTCATCTAGTACAATAGTGTTATAGTTAATTAGTACATATTGAGTCAAGACAAAAATGAGTAGTGATTCCGGCGGACACCGAGCTCCCTCGCTCCGCTCGGGGTGACAGGGAGGGGCGCTCGGGATGCCAGGGAGGCGGATGAGAGGGAGGGGTTCGGGATGAGGGGCTCGGAATCACAAAGAAGGTGCAGATCAAAGACATAGAGGGAGTCTTTGTCAACCTGAATGTCCTCAACAGCCTGCGCTTTCCAACCTCGTTAGACCAAAGAGGTGTCTAATTGAGTGGTGCTGGTAAATCTCATCCAAGCCCTATGCGCCATCATTTTGGGCAACGTCGTGTACTTTCTTTTGGGACCTTCCCTGCATCTGCCACGCCATTACCCGTTTCAGCTCGATGCAGGTCTTCTAGTAGATTTCTGGTTTTGTCTGGTAGCGTATGGCCTGATACGCACCGCCAGAAAATGGAAATGATGCAGTCCGGTTGTGGAATTGAAGTGAAAACCCGTTAGGCAGCCTAGCAACTCTTAGCTCCAGAGGGTTACTTTCGGCACCTCCGGCCCGTGCCGTGGCCACGTTACGATGTTCGCTAACCATGAACAACGTTGCCGTCCTGTACGATGCCGGCCAGGCCGTACTCTCAACCTTCGACCTGGACGAGGTGCTGCGCCGCATTCTCGAGATCGCGCGGGACTATTTTCATCTGCGCAACGTGGCCATCGGCCTGCTGGATAAGGATTCGCAACAGCTGTATATCCGCTCACAAATCGGCTGGGACGAAGGTCAGGACAAAATCCGCTTGGCAGTGGGCCAGGGCATCACGGGTGCAGCAGCACTCAAGAAGCAGCCCGTCTATGCGCCCGATGTCATGAAAGATCCGCGTTACGTTTGCAGCGCCAAGTCGACGCGCTCGGAGCTCGCCATTCCTTTAATGGTGCGCGATGAGGTGGTGGGCGTGCTCGATTGCCAGAGCGACCGCATCAACCACTTCGATAACGAAACCATCGATCTGCTCACGCTGTTTTCCACGCAGGCTTCCATCGCCTTGCAGAACGCGCGCCTTTATTCGCTGGAACAGCAACGCGCGCGGCAGCTTCAGGCCATCAACGCCATTGCCAAGGAGACCACCGGTGTGCTTGATCTTGAAGAATTGCTCGGCCGGGTCTGCGAGCTGATTCAAAGCGTGTTCCGGGTCGCGCACGTTTCTTTGCTTTTGCGCGAAGATCAGGATCTGGTCTTGCGGGCCCACCACGGCACGCTGACTCCGGGAATTGCGAAAGGGGGGCGTTTTCCAGCCACTACCGAACCATGGGCAGAGATTCTCGCCACTAATGCCATTGCGACGGAGAAAGATCTTGCCCAATCCCAATCGACAAAGCTGTTCGCCGAGTCGGCCTCGCGCATGTGCATTCCTCTCGTCTCATTCGGACAAACGCTGGGCATTCTCGCGCTCGACAGCGATCTGCGCAATGCATTTCGCGACGGCGATCTGCAATCGCTGGAGTCGGTGGCCGACATCTGCGCAACCGCGATCCAAAACGCCCATTACGTCGAGCGCGTCAAGCAACTGGCTTATCTCGACGGCCTGACCGGCATCTTCAATCGCAGGTATTTAGAGATGCGCATCATGGAGGAGATCGAACGTGCGCGCCGCTACGGCTCAGGTATGGCCGTCATCATGGCGGATATCGACAAATTCAAGCGCTTGAACGACGAGTTCGGGCACGTGCTGGGCGACGAAGTGCTGCGCCAGGTATCTTCACTTTTTCACCAGCAGGTGCGGAAAATCGATGTCGTATGCCGCTATGGAGGCGAGGAGTTTTCCATCCTGCTGACGCAGGCGAACGCCGAGCAGGCTATGCTTATCGCAGAAAAATTGAGGAAGATGGTGGCGAGCTGGCAGTTTCCCGGCGTGCCCAGCACGGTGA
>JASIKQ010000336.1 GCA_030049565.1 Candidatus Sulfotelmatobacter sp. | reverse complement strand
GCTCACACCGCTCGTCCAGTGGGTTGAGCAGGACATTGCGCCGGAAACCGTACTTGCGACGCACTACGTTAACAATTCACCCGCTCAAGGGGTAGCGTTTACGCGTCCCTTGTGCCCCTATCCGCAGGAGGCCGTGTATAAGGGCAGCGGCAGCACTAACGATGCCGCCAACTTTGTCTGCAAGTAATTCAAAGTCATTCCCGGAGCGGTTTGCAGGCCGCTCCGGCGAAAGTAGTAGGTCGAATTCTCCCCTGCAATAATCATCGGATATCCCCGACCGAGAACTCGCACCACTATGCTTAGTCAGTATCCGGCGGATCCACCTCGGTGGCGACAGTCCCGGTGAAGAAGGTTCCTTCCAAGGGAGCCGGAATGGTTTTATATGTGGTTGGGGTGTGATGGAAGTCGAAGAAGTCGTGGAGATCGTCGCTCGCTCGTGCATCGGCGAAGCCGAGACTTCCGAGCTGGAAAATACCCTCAATGGCCTTCAGGATGCTCCCGAAGTCACACTTCAGGTTGCTGATGTATCCGGGCTTCGGCGAGTAGGCTGAAACCACCAGCAGCGGCACGCGAAAACCCAGTTGATAGTCGTTTTGGTTCGCACCGCTCTGGAACACCGGGTGCACATGGTCGTACCAGCCTCCCCAATCGTCCCAGGTAATGAATATAGCGGTGTCGTTCCAGTAGCCAGTACCGTCATCGCAAGTTTTGTTGTTCCCGATGGCATTCACAATGGCTGCCACCCACGACGGCCCCTGGCCGCTGTTGATGGGATGGTCCGAATACTGTCCGGCTGGCGTTACCCAACTTACCTGCGAGAGCTCACAGTTGGCGATGTCGTTCAAGACGTCGGGTGGCACGGGATTGACGTAACCGTTCGACTCGCCTTTCGTCCAGTCCGGCCCGGTGCAAACGCCCCCCAGAGGTATGCAGATGTTCGAGAGCGAGTTCGGCGCTACCCACAGACTAGTTTGCCCCTCGGCATAGTAGGTCCAGGTGATTTTTGGATCCGGCTGACTAAACAGATAATCCATGGCATTGCGGTTGAAGCATTCCACGGTTTCGTCGCCGCGGGTCTCCGTGCCAAAAGGATGGTTCCCGTTCGGTCTGACCAGTTGTACCGATTCCCCCGAACCACAGCCATAATCGCTACCCGGGCCATTCTCTGCGACAAAAATACCCAGCGCGTCGTCCGCTGCGGTGGGCGCGGAAGTCGCGCCAAAGATGAACTGATGCGCCGGATAGCTGGGACCCTGGTTGGTCTGAAACATCCGGTTGGCCCATCCATAAGTCGTCGCTAAAGTGATGTAGGGATCGAGCAGGCCCCCTCTGCTCCCGTTGGTATTGGTTACTGGTGTGTTGTACACATACATGAACTGAGAATAGTTATTAGCCGGAACCGTGCAGCCAAAGATGTTCGCGCCACAGACTGCCGGAACGTTGACTCCGGGTTTGCCGGTGATCCCCTGATTTGTGTACTCGAAATCCCAACCGCTCACCGTTCCGTTGAGGTTTGGGCCGCCATGGCTGTGGTCAAGGTCAAAGTTGGTGGCCAATCCGACCGGCAGTAACGGCACGGTCTGTCCATCGGAGTTTACATAGGTCGAAACGATATCGTAGCTTGTAGTACCCGACGAGCTGCATCCGGGCACGCCACCATTCGCGGTGCACAATCCCTGAAACAGATTGTCGGGTGAGCGGTTCTCCTGAAAGATTACGATCACATGCTTGATGGGAGTGGCACCGTACTGGGCATGGGCGATGGTCGCCATCGATCCAGCCGCGAGAAGCAGTAGGAACCTGAGGGCAGATTTCAAAGGGTTCTCCTTTCGGACAGAAGTGGATGCAATGCCGAGGCAGAGCTGGTTAAGGCATTGCCGAACGACTTACACAACGTTCAACCCTGCAAATCCAGATTAGTTGCATCAAGCTTATCCAAACGCGATCGAAGTTAGAGGGGGGATTATAGTCCCCAGGGCCCGCGCAACACTTCTCGCATCAGGCGTCAACTACGATGCTGGTTTCATCGGAAATCTCCCTGGAATCCGGGAGGAGCCATTGCGAGGTTCTACAATTGAACGTCGAGGGTAGAAATGCCGACACCTTTCGAGAGCGCTCTGTTGAATCTCCAGCTCTTCGACCTCCGCCGCGATGCTGTGTTGCGAGAAGCACGAGCCTGGTTTCTGGCCGACTTTAACCCGGAGAGCTTCGCAGAACTCGTGGCAATGGTAAGCGGTGAACGTAACGCAGCATTCCGCATGGAGCTTGGCTATTGGGACATGGCGTCTTCCCTGGTCACCACTGGCGCTATTGAGGCCGAAGCTTTCCGTGCGGCCCACAGCGAAATTTTCGCCACCTTCAGCAAGATTCAGCCGTATTTAAGTGAACTGCGGAACGCGAGCGCGTAACTTGTAGTCGCCGGCATTGCAGATCTTGAAGCCGAATCCATCCTCTTCGTTATCGTTAGCCAGGTTCAGCTACTGGCTGGGATCGGGTTGGGCTTGATCCTGCTGTTTTTGCGCGCGCAGTTGCCGGGCGATGTCGCCGAGAGACGTTCCTTCCGGAGCTTGCGTAATGACCTGTTCCCCGCCCGGCCCTCCCGCAGCCTCCTGTTTCACCTGCATCTCGGCCCGATCCCCTGCCGCCTCTTGATCGGCCAGATCCTTGGCCGTGGTCGTATCCGGAAGCGGAGCCGGCACATCGGAAGCCGTTACCCCCGTATCCGGAGCCTTCGGCAACCCGCCCGCGCCCTGCTTCTCCGCCAGCGCTTTCATGCCATCGTCCAGTTGTTCGTCGAAGTGGTTGCGCATGTCCTGCAACGCTTCCACGGAAACTACTACCCGCCTGTCAATGGCGCAGTCCTTCTTCTTGGTAGCTGCAACCCTCGCCGTGACGTTCTGCTCGGCATCCGGAGTGTCTGTGAGCCGCGTGAGGATGTCGCCTGGAGTCAGTTCACATTCCTGGCCATCGGAGGTAACCGTCATATCGCTGAACACCACAAAGGTCCGTCGTGCAGTATCGAGCGCCGGCGGCAGGTCACTGGAAGGGGGCGCCGGAGACTGCGCCTGTGCATCCGGAGCTTGCCCGTCTGACGAACCGTCGTTCTGGCTGCCCGAGGACTGCTGTTGCTCAGCTGCCAGTTGCGCCTTTACTTCTTCCGCGATCGCATCCTTGACCTCCGGAGTCAGCGCCGCCGGTCCGGGGTTGGCGTAGTCCGCCTGCCCTTGGTCGTACGCTGCTGCTTGATCGGCGTTGGCCTCGGCCCGGGCCGCGTAGCCAGCTTGCAGATCGGCCGCAATCAGATAATCCGTAAGCCAGAACGCCGCCGACGAATAGACCGGATAGGGCACGAAATATCCACCATAGGCGCGGTACCACGGCGCTCCAACCCAGCCCCAGCCACCAATCCCAGTACTCCAATTGACCGGCGCGC
>JASIKQ010000035.1 GCA_030049565.1 Candidatus Sulfotelmatobacter sp. | reverse complement strand
GCGTCCAGTACCCACTGGCAGCACCCTCCTAGACGCTGATCTGCCGGAGAGAATTGTAGTTTATGCGATGACAGATTCAGACACCGAGCGGAAGGATTTTCGGAACGATTCCCGAATTGGGTCCGGCAAAAACTACTCATGCTGACCAAATTCTCTTCTGGATTTCTAAGATCGCCTGGGCCGCAGATTTTCGGATGGAATGACCTTCAACCTCCGGCGAGGGATCATTGGCGGCTACCGCCTTGAGCGCCGGGATCATATCCTTGCCGCCGTAGCTAGCCAGGGAGCTCACTGTAAAGGCGCGAACTGCGTCATCTCGGTCTCGTAGGGCACGGAGGACGATATCTCTCGCCGCTTGGATCGCTGTCGCGTCGATGGGGTCCTTCGCCATCGCCAACGTCTGCACTAACACTGGGATGAACGTGGCGCGGTCTGCGCTTATGGTGCTCCGAGATTTTTCCAATAGGCAGGGCATCGTAGTCTTTGCGTGGCGAGCGACCTCGTCCGCAAACTCTGATCCGTCGTTGTAAGCCGATTCCGCCAGGATGCAGGCTTGTCGCGGATCGTTCCAGTCTGCGAAGGAGTCAACCGTGCCAAGAACATCGGAGTAGTATTCGGCAAACGGCTCATTGTCGCCTTCGTCCGGGTAGCCTTTCTTTTGCGCCTCTGCAAGCTCCGCGTTGAGATGTTGATTCTCGCGGTCGAGCAACCCAATTAGTTCTGCGCGTATTTTTGGGTTCTTGAGGTTAGCAGGTTCGGAGCGCAGCGTCTCGAAGGCACCTATGCGCTTCTGGTCGTTCGAGGAATGAAGCTCGATCAGCAGTTCTCGCATCCGGTTTGGAAGCGGCTCCTGTCTCTGTCCTGAAGCCGTAATGGCGCAAGCCGTCAGGGCGAGTACCACTATCGCACGCATATGGCACCGCCGTGATTATGTCTGACAGGCTGGTCGCGGCGAGGATAACCGTAGTAATGTGCCGACCTTGGGCGGGATGGTTGGCGAACCTTTCGGCGCGGCTGAGACTGCGGCCTTAAGTCGAGGTTCGGCGGACGAATGCGTCCGCCGCTACGCGAGCATTATTGAATCAGAGTTCCCCCATTGCCACCGTTGGGTTCTTCTTCTGGCGCGATCACGACTGCAGCCGCCACGCGGTCGCCCGGTTCCATCTGCAGCAGGCGCACGCCCTGGGCGTTGCGGCCGGATTCGCGGATGGTCTTCGAATCCATGCGGATGATCTTGCCGTATTGGCTGATCAGCATGAGCTGCGAGTCTTCGTCGACCAGCGCGATGCTGACTACTTTGCCTACTCGCTCTGTCGTTTTCAGGTTGATTACGCCTTTGCCGCCGCGATTGGTCAGGCGGTATTCGTCGGCTGGGGTGCGCTTGCCGAAGCCGTTTTCGGTGACGGAGAGAATCAGGTTGCCGCCGGCGGTGAGATCCGCAGCGTCCCCTTCCGCAATTTCTTCGGTCGTCTTCACAGGGGCAGCCCCGGGCTTCGGCGTTACCGTCATACCGACAACGTAATCGCCTTTTTCGAGATCGATTCCCCAGACTCCATACGCGGCGCGACCCATGGGCCGCACGTGGCTTTCGTCGAAGCGGATAGCCATGCCTTCGTGCGTGGCGAGGAAGACGATCTGGTTGCCGTCAGTGACGCGGGCGGCGACGAGTTCATCCCCTTGCTCGATGCCGATCGCCATGATGCCGTTCGAGCGCACGTGCATGAACTCGCGCAGCTCGGATTTTTTTACCAGCCCGTTGCGCGTGGCGAAGAAGATGTATTTGTTTTCTTCTTCGAGATTGCGCACGGCGAGCATGGTGCGCACGTTCTCGCCCGGTTGCAGGCCGATCAGGTTGCCGATGTGCTTGCCGCGTCCGGCGGCGCTGACATCGGGAATTTCGTAGACCTTGAGCCAGTAGACGCGGCCGGTGTTGGTGAAGATCAGAATGTAGGCGTGCGTCGAGGCGATGAAGAGATGCTCGACGAAATCTTCCTCGCGCGTCTTCATGCCGGTGCGGCCAGTGCCGCCGCGGCGCTGCATGCGGTAAGTCGAGATCGGCGTGCGCTTCATGTAGCCGGAGTGGCTGAAGGTTACGGCCACCTGCTCATCAGCGATCAGGTCCTCAAGAACGATTTCTGCGGCTTCGTCTTCGATGCGGGTGCGGCGCTCATCTCCGTAGGCTTCTTTGACTTCTTCGAGCTCTTTGATGATGACTGTGCGAAGCTTTTTTTCTGACGCTAGAATCGACTCGTACTCGGCGATCTTCTCGCGAGTTTCTTTCAACTCGTTGGAGATTTCGTCAATCGAAAGCTTGGTCAGGCGATGCAGTTGCAGTTCGAGGATTGCGTCTGCTTGTTTGCCGGTGAAGGGCTTTTCGGGATCGAGCTTGGGCGCGCGGCCGGTGGTGTTGATGTCGATCTTCTTGCCGCCGAAATAGAGAATCAGGTTTTCGCGGGCGTCGGCGCGGTTGGCGCTGCCGCGAATAATTGTAATGACGTTGTCGAGGTGATCGAGCGCGGTGAGGTAGCCTTCCAGAATGTGTTCGCGATCTCGGGCCTTCGCGAGTAGATACGCGGTGCGCCGGCGCACGACATCGACGCGATGATTGATGAAGTGCTTGATGGCGGGGATCAGTCCCATTTCGCGCGGCTGGCCGTTCACCACCGCGAGCAGGATCATCGAAAAACCTTCCTGCATTTGCGTGTGCTTGAAGAGCTGATTGAGGATGATCTGCGGTTCGGCGCCGCGCTTGAGTTCGATGACGATGCGCATGCCTTCGCGATCGCTTTCGTCGCGAACGTCGGCGATGTTTTCAATTTCTTTGTCGTTGACCAGTTGCGCGATGCGCTTGATCAGGATCGCCTTGTTCACCTGATAGGGAATTTCAGTGACGATGATCGCCTGCCGGTCCTTGGTCAGGTTTTCGATCGCGGCTTGGGCGCGCATGGTGAAGCGTCCGCGGCCGGTTTTGTAGGCTTCGAAAATTCCCGCGCGGCCGTGAATGACGCCGGCGGTCGGAAAATCCGGGCCTTGGACTATTTTCAGAATTTCTGCGAGTTGCGCATTGGGATCGTTGACCAGCGTGATGGCCGCGTCGACAATTTCCGTCAAATTGTGCGGCGGAATTTTGGTCGCCATGCCGACGGCGATTCCGTCGGAGCCGTTGATCAGCAAGTTTGGAATGCGCGTGGGCAAAACGTCAGGCTCGACTTCGCTGCCATCGTAGTTGGGGCGGAAGTCGACGGTTTCTTTGTCGAGATCTTCCAGCAGCGCGGTGGCAACCTGCGCGAGCTTGGCTTCGGTGTAGCGGTCGGCGGCGGGTGGGTCGCCATCAACCGAGCCAAAATTTCCCTGGCCGAAAATCAGCGGGTAGCGCATCGACCACGGCTGCGCCAGGCGCACCAGGGCGTCATAAACCGCGAGGTTGCCGTGCGGGTGGTACTTGCCCATGACGTCGCCGACGATGCGGGCGCACTTGCGCGTGGCGCGATTGGGCTGCAGGCCCATCTGCTGCATGGTGTAGAGAATTCGGCGGTGCACGGGCTTGAGTCCGTCGCGCACGTCGGGCAGGGCGCGGCCGATGATGACCGACATCGAATAGTCGAGATACGACTTGCGCATCTCGTCTTCAATGTTGACGGGCTGAATGTGTAGCGCGCCGGGACCCGAGCCGCCGTCGCCGGGCGGAGGGGTTAATGGGAGTTCGGGGTTTTGATCTTCGGGCATTTAGACTTTTGGCTCCTAGCTGCTAGCTTTTCGCTCAACCTTATCTTCGTTGAGGGTGCCCCACGCTTCGCGGTTTTCGAAGCGTGGGAATCACAGACCTTGCCTTTGTCGCAATTTGCGAATATGCGCTAAACAGCTGTGTTTACAGGTGGTTATTCTGATCTCAGATGGTTCTATTTTACCACGCCAGCGGCGAATAATGTTGCCCACCTAGATGCAATTTCCATGTCGCTTTCTAGACACGGGTGAGCTGAGGGAGGGCGTCAAAATGGACGTCACGGGCACACAAGACAAGCGAGTGTTGCAGGACGAGGGCGGCGACCCACATGTCGTTGGTCGGGATGGGAGTGCCTTGCTTTCGCAGTTGCCGGTAGACCGCGGCGTAATGATGCGTGGTCTGTTGATCGGCGTAGAGAACACCGACGCCGGGCTTCAGTAGGAAACGGCGCAGGACAGCCTCGTTGCGCGGGCCTTGATTACCCACCGCGAATCCGGCGCGCAATTCTCCCAGAACGATGAAGGGCAGCCAGACTTCGTCGGCGAGTTCGACCGTTTCGACCACGGGGGCGTTGCCCCGGCAGAGGTCGGCATACCGGTTCGTGTCGAGCGCCAGCCTCACCGCCACATCTCTTCATCGATGGTATCCTGCGCGGCCAGGGCGCTGTCGAAACCGGGATCTTCGCGCCAGGTACCCGCAATGTCGCCGAGATCGCGTTGCCGGCCGCGCTCCCCGGTAATCCCGGCACCGCGCGCGAGAGCTTCAATGGTTACTTCGTTCAGGCTCTTGCCCCGCTCGCGGGCGGCCCGGCGAAGCGCTTCATCCAAACTCCCCGGCACATTGCGGATCGTATATTGCACGCATAAATTGTAGGCGTTGCAGGCACAGAATGCAAGCGAACGTAGGCCAGCGCCCAAAACTGCGACGGTGGGCACATTCTGGCGGTTGACCAAGCCTCCCAAGGTTGGTTACGCAAAGGGTAAGCGAGGCGATTTAGCTAGTACTCGTTTGTTGGATTTGTGCCGAGATTCTGCCCAGGGTGTTCGGAAGATAGGTCTTGACTGTAGTAGTCGGATTCCGATATAACGGACGCCGACTATGAAAGAAGGTTTTGATCAATTCCTACCTCTTTCCCCTGCCGCGTTGCATATTCTGCTTGCCCTTGCAAGTGAAGATCGTCACGGCTACGGGATCATGCGAGAGGTGGCCCGTCAGTCGGAGGACCGCTACAAGCTGGGTCCAGGAACGTTGTATGACAATCTGCAAAAGCTGCTCGATCAAGGCATCGTGGAAGAGCGCTCGCCACGTTCTCCTGGCGATGATCCGAGGCGCCGCTACTATCGTCTGTCACGCTTCGGCCGAGGACTTCTGGCTACCGAGATCGCGAGACTTGAAGCCTTGGTCCGCGAGGCAAGACAACATCTCAAGATCCGTCCAGAGAGGGCATGATGAACCGCACCTTGTATCGTTGGCTCATTTGTTTGCATCCACCCGCCTTCCGCCTGCGGTTCGAGGAAGAACTTCTTTGGATATTCAACGAATTCACCAACACATCGGGCGCGGCACCGCTCGTCTATGACGCTGCCATCTCTCTGCTGCGACAGTGGCTGATGCGGTCGGGAATGTGGAAATGGGTACTCGGGGCGATCGCCGGAGTGGTGCCGCTCCTTATCGCTTTTGGAAGCTTCTTATTCCCCTGGCCCATACGACCGTAATTTCATTGAGCCAGTTGTTTCTTATCAGGAGGCCGGGCAGATGAGAAAGTGGGTTCGAAGAATCTTGTATGTACTTCTGGCTCTGCTGGTGTTGGCCCTTCTGGTGGGCTTTACGTATGAACAGGTCGGGCGAGCGAGGGATGCCAGTCAACTGCCTCCGCGAGTTGGACAGGCGGTTGA
>JASIKQ010000034.1 GCA_030049565.1 Candidatus Sulfotelmatobacter sp. | reverse complement strand
GTGATGGTGATATCGCCGCGGTAATCGAAAGCTTTTTCGAGAGCGGCACGAATTTCTTCTTCGCTGGCAAGCTGCGGAATCCAGCCTTCGAGATTTCGTGCGCCGTTCCCGGCGCAACCTCAAGCGCATCGGGATTCGAGGTAATGTGAGGGACTGACTGCGCGGCTTCGTGATCGACGTGGCCTGAAGCTTTACCTGTCATAGCTCAGGCGCTTGTTCCCTGCAACGGCTCATTCGACGGCGCGATCTGAACCAGCGGATGTACGGGCGCGATATGCTCATCCAACATGCGCAGCGCCTCTTCATCGCGATATTGAGTGAACAGAGTCGCCTTCACCGTCGCCAAAAATCCGCCCAGCGAACTGAACGTTGCGTTTACCGCCGAAGCTTCGTACCCGCTGTGTACCATGCAGTTCGCGCACGCGGGATTGCCCGATTCCGTTCCGTAATTTGGCCACTTAGTCGTTTCCATCAGCTCGGCGAATGTCTCGGCGTATCCGTCCTGGAGCAAGTAGCAAGGCTTCTGCCAGCCGAAAATGTTATAGGTTGGCATGCCCCAGGGCGTGCACGGATACGTTCGCTTGCCCATCAGAAATTCCAGAAACAGCGGCGACAGGTTGAATCGCCATTTCGGGCTGCGATTCGACAAAATCGCGCGGAACATGCGACGGGTGCGCGCGCGCCCAAGGAAATGCTTCTGATCGGGCGCTTTGTCATACGAATAGCCAGGAGAGAGCATCATGCCTTCGAGGCCAAGCTCCATCATGCTGTCGAAGAAGGCGCGCACGGAATTCGGACGGTGCCGTCGAACAGCGTCGTATTCGTTGTAACGCGAAATCCGCGGCTCAAGGCATCTTTGATGGCATCGACGGCAATGTCGTATCCACCTTCGCGGCAGACGGCGAGGTCATGCTCTTCGCGGTTGCCGTCGAGGTGCACGCTGAAAGTCAGATACTTGCTCGGCTTGAAGAGATGAATCTTTTCCTTCAGCAGCAGCGCGTTGGTGCAGAGGTAAATATATTTCTTGCGCGCAACCAGACCCTCGACGATCTCGCCAATTTTGGGATGCATCAGCGGCTCGCCGCCGGGAATCGAAACCATGGGAGCCCCGCATTCGTCAACGGCGCGGAAGCATTCCTCGGGCGAGAGATCTTTTTTCAGGATGTGGGCCGGGTATTGAATTTTTCCGCACCCCGCGCACGCCAGATTGCAGCGAAACAGAGGCTCGAGCATGAGGACGAGAGGATAGCGTTTGCGCCCGGCCAGCTTCTGGCGAAGCACATAGGATGAAACGGTCCACATCTGTGACACGGGTACAGCCATTTCAGTCGAGAGAATGCTTCAACGTATCTTATCAGGGTCACCAGTTAAGATGCGGTCGTCCACTCCGAGGTGCTGAAAATTGAAGTACTCGCTAGATTACCTTGTGGCCGTAGAGTGGAAATGAAGTGGAAAAGAGGCTCGCAAATGATTCTTGGGAACTGATTTAAAACGAGATGTTTACTGCTGCGATTCGTGCCGTTACGTCACCACAAGAGTGTCTCTCCATGGTATAATTTCATCAGTCGCCGACCGAACCTAACTATAAGATATTTCAATAACTTGAAGTCGATTTGGTATTCGGCTTCCGGCTCGGCTACGGCAATCTTTCCAGAGTCCCGGCCGGCAAAACTGAGCTCGGGTCGGAAATAAATTCTGGGCACCTTCCCGCGGAGCGGAATGGCCACAAAAGAGATCACTCCCATCGAACAGACGACAACCAAAAACGGAAAAGTAACGCCCATGGTCGCGCCGCCGCCGAGCGCAAAAAACGGCAACGGCAACAGCGACTACACCGCCGACTCGATTAAAGTCCTCGGCGGCATGGAAGCGGTGCGCAAGCGCCCGGCTATGTACATCGGCTCGACCGGCGACCTCGGCCTGCACCATCTGGTTTACGAAGTCGTGGACAACTCGGTTGACGAAGCTCTCGCCGGCTTCGCTACCAAGATCGAAGTTACCATCCACATCGACAACTCGATCACCGTTGTCGACGATGGCCGCGGCATTCCCGTTGACGACATGGATATCGACGGCGAAAAAGTCTCCGCCGCGCAGGTTGTGATGACCACGCTGCACGCCGGCGGCAAATTCGATTCGTCCACATACAAAGTTTCCGGCGGATTGCACGGGGTAGGTGTCTCCTGCGTGAACGCGCTCAGCGAAGAACTCGAACTGGAAATCTGGCGCGACGGCGCGACCTGGGAGCAGACATATTCAAAAGGCGAGCCCACCAGCAAGCTGAAGAAAACCGGCGTCGCCAAAGTGAAGACCGGAACTAAAGTTCACTTCACGCCCGATAAGACCATCTTCACCACCACCGAATACAACTACGACACGCTGGCCCAGCGCCTGCGCGAACTCGCCTTTCTGAACAAAGGCTTGCTCATCACGCTTACCGACGAGCGCGTCACCGATCCCAAGACCGGAGAAGCCAAGCAGACTCAGTTCAAATACAACGGCGGCATTGCCGAATTCATCAAGCACCTGAATCGCGGCAAGCAGGCGCTGCACGATAAGCCCATCTACATGGAGGCCGAGCGCAGCGGCGTCAACATGGAGATCGGCCTGCAATACAACGACGGCTATTCCGAATCCGTCTTCAGTTTCGCCAACAACATCAACACGGTCGACGGCGGCACGCATCTCTCCGGCTTCCGCATGGCGCTTACCCGTACCATCAACTACGCCGGCCAGCAGTTGGGCCTGTTCAAAGACGTAAAAGAAAATCTTACCGGCGATGACGTCCGCGAAGGTCTGGTCGCAGTGATCAGCGTGAAGCTGCCGCAGCCGCAGTTCGAAGGACAGACGAAAGGTAAGCTGAATTCCGATATTGCGGGCATCGTGCAGGCGTTCGTCAACGAGCGCCTGGGTGCTTTTTTCGAGCAGAACTCGACCGTCGCGCGCAAAATCATCAACAAAGCGATCGACGCTGCCCGCGCGCGAGAAGCGGCGCGCAAGGCCCGCGACCTCACACGCCGCAAAGGCGCTTTGGATTCAGGCGGCCTGCCGGGGAAACTTGCCGATTGCTCCGAACGCGATCCCAACCGCTGCGAACTGTTCTTAGTCGAAGGTGAATCCGCCGGTGGCACCGCAAAGCAAGGCCGCGACCGCCGTTTTCAGGCGATCCTGCCGCTCAAAGGAAAAATTCTCAACGTCGAAAAGGCGCGCTATGACAAGATGCTGGCGCATGAAGAAATTCGCGCCATGATCACCGCGCTCGGCACCGGCATCGCCAAAGACGACTTCGATCCATCCAAAGTCCGTTACGGCAAGATCATCCTCATGACCGACGCCGACGTGGACGGCTCGCACATCCGGACGCTGCTGCTGACATTTTTCTTCCGCCACATGCAGGAGCTGATCAAGCGCAACAACGTCTTTATCGCGCAGCCGCCGCTCTATTCGATCAAGAAGGGCAAGTCGATTCAGTACGTGAAAGACGACGAAGCTTTCGACAAGATCATGCTGAAGCGTGCCGCCGACGGGCTCATCGTCCGCTACGGCGAAGGCGCGGCCAAGCTGGAAGGGGCAAATCTCACGCGGTTCATGACCGTGCTTAAAGACTATCTCAACTTCTTCGAGAAGGTCGATAAGCGCCTGCGCGATGAATTCGTCACCGAGCTTCTGCCGCGCCTCGACCTTTCGAAGCATACCGACTTCGAGGGCGACAAAAGGACTCCGCCGAAAAAAATCGAGCGTCTTGAGCGCGAGCTGAAAAAGCTGCAAAGAGACCGCAAGTTCAAAGAAGTCGAGAGCCGATTCGATGAAGAGCACAATTTGTGGGAAGTGAAATTCGTCAGCTCACAGGGCTCCGACCACATCATCAACTGGGAGCTCGCCTCCAGTGCCGAGTGCCGCCAGTTGCTCTCCAAGTTCAAGCAGATCGAGCCGTACCTCGAGCCGCCGTTCGTGGTCGAGGCCGTACCTAAAGCGGGTGCCAGTGCCAGCGGCGACGAAGCAGAAGAGGAAGGAGAGGAATTATCTGCCACCGACGGCAATGCGGCAAAGAAATCTTCGAAGGCTGCTTCAAAAGAACCGGCCGCGAAATCCACGGGCGACGGCGCCAAGGCCGCCGCGAAGCCCCGGGCCTTGCCCGAGCCGGTCGAGAAAACCAGCGCTCGCGAACTTTTCGACTACGTAAAAAAAGAAGGCAGCCGTGGCTACGACGTGCAGCGCTACAAAGGACTGGGCGAAATGACCGCCCCGCAGCTCTGGGAAACCACCATGGACCCCGAACGCCGCACCCTGCTCTCGGTGAAGCTCGAGGACATCGCCGAGTGCGAAGCCATTTTCACCACGCTCATGGGCGAAGACGTGGAATCCCGCCGCAAATTCATCGAAGAAAACGCGCTGGATGTGAAGAATTTGGATATATAACAGCCTCCACGACTTTGTTGCAACGCAGTTTTTATATCAGGTTTGCCAAAATTACCCGCCCGGGCTTGCCAAAGTTTATCCCTTGCCTGCGAAGCGATGTACAATGTCATTGGATATCAAGAGCTTAGACCGTCAACCGGAAAGGCGGGTTTGGCATCTAACCTGTACTGTAAATGGAGGCACCGATTCCCGGCGCCTTGCAGTTTCAGGTCTGCGTTGCGTCAGCGCAGCCGCGCGGCATAACTGCTTTCATAGTCGCACTGTTTTAGGGGACGCAATCAAATCACCAGGACGCGGTTTTTGCGTGCTGGAGTGGAGCTGCCAGCTCCCCCAAAATTCGGAGGAAGTCTCATATGAAAAGCTGCATTCTGCTTACCTTGCCCCTGGCCGCGGCGATCGCGATTCCGGCTATGGGACAATCTTCGTCTTCTCAGGCTCAAACCACCTCATCTTCCAACACTCAAACCACTGACACGGCCACCGGCAAACAGCCCTTGCAGGCGCCGGCTCGCGAGGGCTTCTGGGGACACTTAAATCCCTTCGCCCGCAAGAGCTATGTGAAGCGGCAAACCGAACCCATCCGCGACCGCCTCAATGAGCTCGACGAACTAACCGCGGCCAACAGCAAGGCGATCAAAGATACCGACGAGCGCGCGCAGGCCGGCATCAAGCTGGCTTCCGACAAAGCCAATGAGGCCGATCAACATGCCATCGACGCCGGCAACAAGGCCCAGGCGGCACAACAGAGCGCGCAACAGGCCAGCAACCGCGTTCAGACGGTCGAAACCGTGGTCAGCAATATCGACCAGTACAAGGCTTCGAACCAGACTGAAATCCGCTTCCGCCCCGGCCAGACTCTGCTCAGCAAGGCTGCGAAAGATGCTCTGGATGAGATGGCCAATGGCGTCAAGGGACAGCACGGTTACATCTTCGAAGTGCAGGGATTCTCTTCTGGCAAGGGGCAGGTCGCCATCCTGAACTCGCAAAAGATGGCCGAGTCGGTGGTGCGTTACCTGGTGCTCAGCCACGAGATTCCCGTCTACCGTATTTACCTCGTCGGCATGGGCAACGCTCCCGCAGCGGGTGAGGAAAACACCAAGCATATCAGTGGCGGCCGCGTTGAAGTCAGCCTGCTGAAGAATGATCTGGAGCAGCTCTCCAGCAATTCTTCCGCTCCCATGACCAGGGACCAGCAGCAGCAACCG
>JASIKQ010000335.1 GCA_030049565.1 Candidatus Sulfotelmatobacter sp. | reverse complement strand
AACTGCGGGGCAAGGTACTGTACTGCCGCAGTCCAATCCGATTGCGAAACGCTGGCGCTGCCCACCTTGCAGGCAACGGACGACTCGACGATCAACTTGTTTCGACTCATAAAATCTCCAATACTCAAACCAATACTCAAATTCTCCCGTTCCGCAGGTTTTACCCCTACTCAACCGCACATTTCCCAACTCCAAGCTATTGATTCCACTTGAGGCGAGGTCGAAAGCAGAGAATTAAAAGGGCATTGCTCTACCAACTGAGCTACGCGCCCACGCCTTTCAATCTAACATACCAGCAAGGGATGTTGGCCGCGCCAACCGCGCATTCCCGGCAGGTCCTTTTCCACGCGATTCACAGCCGCCCGATTGCCCCGGCTGGCATAGAATGGCGCATCGTCCCGGTTTTATGAGCGCTGCGACAGAACTCTGGAAAACTTGGGCAGGGCAGGTTGTCGACGGTAAGTTTCCGCTCCGGCAGTGGCTCGGTGAGTCGAATTACAGCGCGGTCTTTCTCACCGAGAATCCGCTGACCGAAAACACTCTCACCGAAAAGGCCCTGACTGAAAACGGCAACGGCAAATCAAGAAAAGCTGTCATCAAGCTCATCCTGGCCGAGGCCGCGCAGCCCACCCGATCGTCTCTGGATCCCGACGCCCAACTCGCACGCTGGGTGGAAGCTTCCAAGCTTTCGCATCCCCACCTGCTGCCTCTGCTGGCATGGGGACGCTGCCACCTTGACGACACGCCACTTCTCTACGTGGTAACGGAGTACGCCGACGAAAATTTGGCTGAGATTCTTCCTTCGCGCCCGCTCTCTTCTGAGGAAACGCGCGCGATGCTTCGTCCCACCACCGAGGCGCTGTCATATCTGCACCAGGCAGGATGGGTTCACGGACACATCAAGCCTTCAAATATTCTGGCGGTCGAAAACACGCTGAAGATCTCAGCGGATGGAGTTGGCAAAATCGGCGAACGCATGAAGGTACGCGGCGCTTACGATGCCCCGGAAATTGTTGATTCTGGGTTGTCCCCGGCAGCGGACGTTTGGTCGCTTGGCAGCACGCTGCTGGCCGTCCTCACCCAGCGGGAGCCGGCACCCAACACTTACGCAACCGTCGCGATCCCGGAAACAATTCCGCATCCCTTTCGTGAGATTGCGCGGCAATGTCTGCAAGTCGACCCGCAGCGGCGTTGCAACCCGAACGATGTTCTTCGCCAACTCGAGCTTCCTGAATCTCATCCGGCCGCTTCAGAAACTGTTAGCCCACGCCAAAAACCAGCCCGCCCGAAGAGATGGGTTGCAGGGACGATTGCGGCTGCGGCTCTGGTACTCATCGCTTTGCTCACCGGCCGATTCATGGGCCCGCCACTGAGCGAAACTCACCCCGCGCCCTCGCCGCAGCAGGAAACACCTAAACCGCAATCCCCTGCTCCATTTTCGGAGTCGGAGAAAGAGAAGCCTGCTGAGAATGGCTTGGTTCGAGGCGGCGTACTACACCAGGCAATGCCGGAAGTATCACCAAATGCCCTGCGCACAATTCACGGCACGGTGCGAGTGACCGTTGAAGTATCGGCGGATGATTCGGGCAACGTATCTCAGGCGAAGCTGACATTGGCCGGCCCGAGCAGATATTTCGCAGACCACGCCTTGGCGGCGGCGCGGCGCTGGAAGTTCACTCCGCCACAACTGGATGGAAAAGCTTCTGTCAGCCAATGGACGCTGCGCTTCCAGTTTCGGCGAAATTTGGTCCAGGTGTTTTCTTCTGAAATCAAACCCTGACGCAAACTTCGTCCTGACCTTCTATTTCTTTTTCTCCAGTTTCCACACTATCTGCCGCAGCATCCCCAGAAAAAATTCAGCGTCGCCGGTATGCATATGGAATCGCCGGATCATCCGGCGCACGGCGCTGTGAAAAGAGACCGACGAATTCAGCTTGGGATAATCGCTGGCTCGCAAGGCGGCGAGCAAGGTATCGGTGATTCGCTCCATTTCCGCGGAGGATGCGGGACTTTTTGCTTGCCGTTTTACAGCGGCGGCCGCATCACGGATCAATTCGTACAAACAAATCGCCACCGCCTGGCCAAGATTCATCGAGGCGTGCGCTTCGCGCGTGGGAATGTGCATCAGCCAGTGGCAATGACTCAAGTCTCTATTGGATAGGCCGAATTTTTCCGAGCCGAAAAGCAATGCGCAGGAACCCGAAGCAATATGGTCGCGAATGAGGCGCGCTCCTGCTTCCAATCTTTGCAGCGTGTGCTGAAGATCGCGAGGTCCCACCGAAACCGTGCCCACAACCAGAGAGCAATCCGCAACAGCTTCGGTAACACTTCCAAACTTTTCGGCGCTGGCGAGAAGGTCGGCAGCGCCTACGGCCGAGCGGGCGCTTTGAAATGCAACTTCGTAGGGATTCACCACGCGGAGCCGGCGAAATCCGAAGTTGCTCATCGCCCGCGCGGCTGCGCCGATGTTGAGTGGATTGCGGGTATCCACGAGAACAACGCGCAGGCGATCGAATTCCGGAAGCGCAGCCAAAGCGATTTCATTCTACGGCGGATCACGAAGGCCTGCGCTTCAAGCGCCCGTAATCGTTAGTCGATCGGGATTACGCTCAGCCCTCAGCACGCCTCATGCCGTAGAGCCTTGTGACAGGGCCGTGAAATTGTCAAAAATTTGTCAAACTTTTGTCGCCACGCAAAAACCGGCCAGAAACATTGTAAGCTTCCGTAGTTGGGGGCCGCGATTGGCGCTAATCCCAGGTTTCGCGTTATTCCAGTAAACCAGAAGCCCGAAGCAACGAGGAAATTCTTATGGGGCAGATTGCCACACCTATGAGCATTGCCAGATCGGCAGATGTGATGACCTCAACGCGACCGATGGGAAGAGTTCTGGTCGTCGAGGACGACCCGGCCGTTCAAAAGGCGCTTAAGCGTTTGTTTGAGTCCGAGGGATATTCGGTGGAGGTTCAGGGTAACGGAAAGTCGGCGCTGGAAAGTTTTCTGGCCAGCCCGCCTGCGATCATCATTCTCGATCTCCGACTGCCCAAACTTTCCGGCAGCGATCTGTGCAAAGAAATCAAGGCGCAAACCCCTGCGCTGCCGATCGTGGTTCTAAGCGCAACAACGGATGTCTCCGACAAGGTGCTGCTGCTGGAGCTGGGCGCCGACGATTATGTGACCAAGCCTTTCAGTCCCAGAGAGCTGCTGGCGCGCGTGCGGGCGGCGTTGCGGCATACCTCGAGAACCGCCACTGTAAATCTGGTGAGCTTCGACGGCATCACCATTGACTTCAAGAAAATGGAAGTTGTGCGCGAAGGCAAGGTCATTGTTCTGACCGCGCAGGAATTCAAGACCTTGCAATTTCTGGTGCAGAATGCCGACCGCGTCATCAGCCGCGACGAACTGCTGAATGAAGTCTGGGGATACCAGAATTACCCTTCGACGCGCACCGTGGATAACCACATCCTCAAGCTGCGGCAGAAACTGGAACGCGACCCCGCCAGTCCGGTACACTTCCGCACGGTACACGGGATGGGCTACAAGTTCGTTCGATGAGACGTTTTGCCCTCGCCACCTGAATCCATGCCGGAAACATTGGCAGCACCGTCAGGAAGCACGCTAGTCCCGCGCAACCGCCTGCGCACGCGGTTTCTGCTTTCCATGGTGCTGATCACGGCTGGCCTGACGGCGCTCAGCCTGCTGGTGGTGAGGCACAGCGTGAGCAATCACGTGCGCGAAGGAATCGTTCAGGACCTGCGCAATTCTGTTACTAACTTCCAGAATTTTCAGCATGATCGCGAGATCATGCTGACACACTCCGCCGAACTGGTTGCGTATTTGCCCATTACCCGAGCCATCATGACTGCGCCTGACCCCGCGACCATCCAGGACGCATCTCGTGACCTCTGGCCTTTGACTGGCAGCGACCTGCTGGCCCTCGCCGACCGCAATGGCAAAATCGTAGCTCTGCATACAAAATCCGCGGGCTTCACTCGCGAGGCCGCGCAGCAGTATTTTGACCGCTCGTTAAAAGAAGAAGACTTCAGCCATTGGTGGTTTGGCGCGCACCATCTTTATCAGACTTTCCTGCAGCCGGTCTACTTCGGCAAGACCGAAGGCCCGCTGCTCGGCTTTCTGATCATCGGATATGAAATCGACGACCGGCTGGCGCATGAAGTCAGCAAGGTTTCCGCCAGCCAGGTCGCATTTTCTTACGGAGATGAAATCGTTGCCACCACGTTAACCGCAGAGCAGGAGCAAACGCTAGGCGTGCGCGAACTGGCGGCTGGATCTTCGCAGTCGGGGCCGCACGATGTGGAAATTGGTAAGGAAAATTTTGTTTCCACTTCCCTCGATCTCTCTGGCCAGAACGAAAGGCCGGTGCGGCTGACCGTGCTCGGATCCTACGATCAGGCCACGAAATTCCTCGACAATCTGAACCGGCTGCTTCTGCTGCTCGGTCTGACGGCGGTTCTGATCGGCAGCGGCCTGGTGTTTTTTATTTCGTATACGTTCACCCGTCCCCTGGCAAGTCTGGTCGATGGAGTGCGCGCTTTGGAGCACGGTGACTATCACCATCCGCTCGATCCCCGCGGCAGCGATGAAGTCGCCGAACTGACCATGGCTTTCGGCCGCATGCGAGCCAGCCTGCTCAAGACACAGCAGGCACTTTTGGAGTCCGAACAATTGGCCACCATCGGCCGCATGGCGAGCTCGATCACGCATGATCTGCGGCATGCGCTGGCCGCCGTGGTAGCGAATTCTGAGTTTCTGCTTGACGGTCGCCTGAATTCCGCGCAGCGGGAAGAGCTTTACCAGGAAATTCGCACGGGCGTAAATCAGATGACCGACCTGATCGACTCTTTACTCGAATTCGCGCGCACGCGAGAATCGTTGAATCCCACGTATTCCAACGTTCTCGACTCCGTGCAGCGCGCCATGCGGGCGGTGCGTGTGCACCCACGCCATCAGGGCACTCTGATCGAGGTTCATAGTAACGGTCAGACCTGGGGATGCTTCGATGCGCACAAACTGGAGCGCGCTCTCTACAACCTTTTACTGAATGCCTGTGAGGCCGCGCCCAGCAGCGAAGGCCGGGTCGAGGTGACGATTGGACGCAGCGGGCACGCCATTACGATTGCCGTCGCCGATAACGGGCCCGGGATCGCGGAGCCGATTCGCGACAAGCTGTTCCACCCCTTCGTGAGTTTCGGCAAAGAGAACGGCACCGGGCTTGGACTTACCGTCGTACAAAAAATCGTTCACGATCATGGTGGCGAAGTTTTACAGGAGCGCACCCCGCAAGGTCAAACCGTCTTTCGCATCACGCTCCCCGGAGGCGTCCAATCGGCCGAGCATGCGGCGAGCGATGCTGAAACGGCGCGTTCTTTTTTGCCTGTAAACAGCAACCAGACGACTGAAACTTCAATTCGACATTCGGACACGTAACCCCGCTCTCTTTCGGCCTTACCGGCTCCGCATGTCGCGCGGGAGGATGTGTGAAGATCCCAGGAAGGTTCGCCCTTCGTACCAGTGCCATCATGGCTGTCGCGTTTATGCTTTTTCCCGGCCACACTTCGCCCTACGCGTGGGCGCAAACCGGCGCGCCCTCGCCGTCGTCTCAACCGGCGGAGGCTTCCCTTCAGGCGTTGGATGCGCAGGTTCGGGAATTACGCGCGCTGATCGAGCAGATGCGCGCCGAGAACGCAGAGTCGCGCGCGGAAATGCGCGAGTTGCGGCAGGAGTTGCAGGACACGCGCAAGTTGCTGGCTAATCTGCCGTCGGCAAATACCGATCAGACAGCGGCAGCGCCGCCGGAAACCGCTCCCTACGGAGCAATTGCGGCTCCGGCGTCCAGCGCTGCTTCGTCTGCGGTTGTCTCTCCAGCCGCACCCTCCGACCTCGCGAGCCGCGTACAGCAACTGGAAGAGTCCACGCATTTGTTGAAATCAAAAATCGACGAGCAATACCAGACCAAAGTCGAAACCGCGGGCAAATACAGGGCGCGGCTTTCGGGAATCGTGCTGATGAATGCGTTTCACAACGTGGGCGCTTCCGATAACTTGGACCTGCCTGATTATGCCGAGCCGCCCATGCCGGGCGCCTCGCAAACCAGTTTCGGCGCGACCTTGCGGCAATCCGAGATTGGCCTGGAGATTTTTGGTCCAACCGTAGCCGGCGCTAAAAGTTCCGCCAACGTGCAGTTCGACTTTTTCGGAGGATTCCCCGCAACCAACAATGGCGTCAACTTCGGGATAGCGCGCATGCAGACCGCCAGCTTGCGGCTCGACTGGAAACAGACCTCGGTGGTTGCCGGGCAAGATGCTCTGTTCATCTCTCCGCTCTCTCCCACATCCTTCGCTTCCCTTGCGGTTCCGACCTTTGCCTATGCCGGCAACTTGTGGGGCTGGACGCCGCAGCTTCGGGTCGAGCATCGCTTCGATCTAAGCGATCAGCAGACGCTCACATTGCAAGGCGGAATTCTCGACAACCTTGACTGGGAAACTCCTCCCAATTCGTACACGCGTGTTGCCCAGGCGGGCGAGGCCACCGGCCAGCCGGCGTATGGCGCGCGCACAGCCTGGTCACGGCCAGTGTTTGATCATCCCTTGAGTTTGGGGGTAGCCGGTTACTATGGCCGGCAGGATTGGTCTTGGCGCCGCTTTGTCGACGCTTGGGCCGGAATGGCCGATTGGCAAATTCCGATCCGGCGCCGCCTGGGCCTTTCGGGCGAGTTTTATCGAGGCCGCGGTGTGGGTGGATTAGGAGGCGCTATCGGACAGACGATCGTGTTCGGCGCGAATCCAGCCCTGCCAACCAGTCCAATTCGCGGCCTCGACTCGGCGGGAGGATGGAGCCAACTCAAATTTCAGCTCACGCCCAAACTGGAGGTAAACGGCGTTTTCGCGGAAGATGACGTATTTACTGCGGATATTCGCGGTTTCGCTACCGACGCTAACAACTTCGGGCAGATCCTCGGACGCAATCGCGGAGCGCTGGGAAATTTCGTCTACCGTCCGCGCTCCGACCTGCTGCTCGCCGCCGAATTCAGACGTTTACACACGTTCACCGTCTATGACTCAGCCAGTGTCTCCAATCAAGTGAATCTTGCCATGGGAGTGTTGTTCTGAAAATGTTTCGTCCCATTCATTATCGGATTGTGTGCTGCCTTCTTCTGCTGCCGTGTATGCTGGCGGCGCAGGATGCCGATGCCCTTCTTAAGGCGAAGGTGGAATTGATGAAGAACGGCCGGCGGATGCACGACGCGTCAAAAGTTGTAGTCTGGCTGACGCCGGTGGGAAATACGCCCGTGCCTCCGCCGCCGCGGCAGACTGCGCCCATTCCGCAGTTAGTGCAGAAGGACAAGAGTTTTCATCCGGCGCTTCTTGTGATTCCGGCCGGAGGAAAAGTCGAATTTCCCAATCACGACCCT
>JASIKQ010000334.1 GCA_030049565.1 Candidatus Sulfotelmatobacter sp. | reverse complement strand
ATTCCCCAGAAGGTATAGAAGAGGAAGGGATATTTCCGTGGATCGTGGTGGGTCGCATGTGTGAGATATCCGGCAAAGCGCCGAGTCGCTCCGGCATGGCATTTCTGGCAGGTAGCGGCCACATTGGCGCGGCTCAGGTGTGAACGCGGATCGCTCACGCGCTGAACGTCGTGGGCGCCATGGCAGTCGTAGCACTTTGCGGTTTTGGTGTAGCCAAGGCGGGACACCTTCCCGTGGTACGTGTCGAAATAGGTCTTGGCAATTTCCTCGTGACAGTGTCCGCAACGGTCCATAATGTCCAGCCGGAAAGCATCTGCGTCGGTTCTGGTGATGGCGTGGGCAGTGTGGCAGTCGTTGCAAACCGGCAGCCTCTTGCCGGGAAAAGCCGCCCGTTGCGCGTGGATGCTGTTGGCGAATTGCTCCTCGATGCCGTTATGGCATTGCCCGCAGGTCGCAGGTACGTTGTTTACGTTGACGCTCGAGGCTGGATCTGTGCGCGGCAGCACATGATGGGCGGTATGGCAACTGGTGCAGGTTGCGGTTACCGTCAAGCCGCTTTTCAGCAGTCCCTTGCCATGAATGCTTTCGGTGTAGTTCCGAACAATCTCGTGTTGCCTGCCTACGTAGCGCACCGCCGCTTTTTGTCCTTCGCGGTGACAACCTCCGCAGAGCGACGGGACATTCGTCGCAAAAGTGCGGGATTGCGGATCATGTTTGCCCAATACTCCATGCGTGCCGTGGCATTCCTTGCAGGTGGGAGCATTGGGATCCATTTTGCTTTCGAGTTGCCCGTGGGTGCTGCCGACATACAGCTTCCCGATCTCGTCGTGGCACTTGGTACAGTCGACGGGCTGCGTAATCGTTTCGCATGGCCGCACGCGGGAAGAATTCACCTGGGAATGGCACTGGCTGCAAGCCACTTTGAAGTGCTGCGAATGGCTCAACTCAGCCGTATTCACCAAAAGCGACTGGCCATCGCGCGCGCGCCGCAATTTCTGGTCGGAATGGCAGCGCATGCAGTCGGCGTCGGCCATGCCTTGGGAATAGAAAACGTTCCGGATTTTGTGCGGCTGGTGGCAGTCCACGCATGCGGGAAGGACATTGGCTTCTTTTTCCCAGAGTTCGCCGCGGATGGTTTTCCGATGTACGGCTTCGATCTGCGAGTGGCATTTGGTGCAGGTCGCCGCAATGTTCCGCCGCGCAATCGATGAAGCTGGATCGGTATGGGGCAGGATCAGATGCGGAGTGTGGCAGGAAGCGCAGTTTGGCGCCACCGCCAGACCTTTCTTCAGCAGCGCTTCGCCGTGAATGCTCTCGGAGTAGTTCTCCAGAATATGGTCCTGTGGTATGGGACGGCTGCGCTGAACCGGCGTGCCTTCGCTATGGCAACGGCCGCAAACGAAGGGCACACTCAACGGCGCCACCACGGATCGCTTGTCTTTGACCGGAAGAATATCGTGATTGCCATGGCAATCCACGCAGCGGGGCGCCAGCGGATCGCCGTGCGCGACCGCCTTGCCGTGAAGCGAACGCGCATGTTGCTCCTGCTCGCTGCTATGGCAGGTGCCGCACTGAACCTTGGCTAGCGGCGTATCGTGCGGAAGATCCTTGCCGGCGAGATCGGCGTGGCAGCCAGTGCAGCCAAATCCGGCGTGCACGGATGCTGCAAATTTCTTGGGATCGATGAATCGCGATTCGGTTTTGCCCGCCCGCGTGCCAGTAAGACTTTTATCGCCGTGGCACGCCAGACATTCCTCGCCGGGCTGATCGGCCGGCCTCGCCCACGCGCCCCGAGCACCCACCAGCAGCATCAAGACCGGCAGCGAAATTCGCATAGCGCGCAGCGCCTTGCCGCCTTGCCGCTTCCCGCAATCAACTTCACCCTCAACCATGGCCAAAACTTTCTCTGGCCCCACTCCAGCACTACGCCCCCAGTCGTACCTCAAATCTCGTAACTCTACTTCAAACCCAACTCCGTCAGAACTTTTGGATGTTCCTCTGCCGTCGCCAGAAATTCGTGGCAAGCCGAGCAATCGTTGGTGATCGTTTGGCCATCCGAGCTTGTGTGGCTGCCATCATGGCAGCGGAAACATCCCGGGGAATCGTTGTGCCCCAAATTGTTGGGGTGCGTCCCCCAGGTCAGCCGCATCTCGGGAAAAACATTGCGCAGATAGATCGCCGCCACTTCGTCGGCTGATTGCTGCACCACCGCGCGCCGCTTCTGATAAATATCGGGGTAATTGGTTCGATAAAATTTGTCGAGTTCCTCAACGATGCGCGTGCGAGCCACGTCGCGCGCGGAATAGTCGACTTTCAGAACTTCCACTGACTTCTTCTTGATATAAGGCAAATCCGGGCTGATGTGCCCCAGCTGCATCTGCTTGTCGACTGCGTTATCGGGCAGATCGAAGGCATGTGTCGGCCGATTGTGGCAATCGACGCAATCCATCACGCGGTGTTCGCCTTTATCCAATTGTGCCTGTGTCGGCTTTGCGTCGGTGGAAACGAACTCGGTCGTCTTTCCCGAATCGTCCGTGTAATAAACCACGGGGATGACTTGCCTCTCGGTGTCGGTCGCGATGTAGCGGATGCGTGAGGTCTCGGTCAGGTGGCGGCCGTGAATTCCCACTGAGCCTTGCCAGGTTCGGCCCCCCACCTTCAAGAGCAGCACGTCGGTTTGCGGGGTGTTTTTCTCGTCGTCTTTATAACTGGTGTTGACTATAAATTTATCGCCCGTAAAGCGCTGCGGCCAATGACACTGTTCACAGGTTTCACGCGCCGGGCGCAGATACTTTACCGGCGAAGGAATCGGCCGCGAATAAGTGTGGAACGTCACGGCAAAAACCTGCCGCAATCCGGACAACTTGGAGCGCACAAACCATGGCGCTCCAGGCCCGATGTGGCACGCGACGCAATCCACGTGGGCGTGTGGTGAATTCTGGTACGCGGTGTATTCCGGCACCATGACGGTATGGCAGGTTTGCCCGCAGAAATTCGTGGTGTCCATATACTCCACGCCGCGATAGGACGCCGTTCCAATAATCAGCAGATTCACCACCGTCGCTGCCCCCACCCACTCAAACGTTCTCCGTATCTCAGGCACGCCCAGATCGATGGCTGGATAGAACTGCGGCAGCGTTCCAGCCAATCGCAGCTTGTGCCTGAGCAGCAAAATGCCCACTGGAATCAGCAGCAGCCCGAGAATGAAAATACCGGGCAGGATCAGGAAGATGAGAATGCCCACATAGGGGTGCGGGGGTCCGGGCAGAAAGAAGTCGTAGAACCAGAAGGCGATCATGGTGAGCGCGGAGCTTGTGGTCAGCACCACTCCGATCAGTGAAACTGTGTTCCGCGCAAAGAAGTAAATGGGCCGTAGCCAGCTTCGAATTCCGTCGCCGAAACTCATTTCAGATCCACCATGTTATTCAGCCCGCAAGGCACACTTCACACGCGGCTGCGAGATGCACGCAGCCCTGCGCCACCTTCCTGGTCGTTATGGCAAGAAGCCCTTACTTTTTCAGGGTGCGAATATAGGCCACCAGGCCTTTTACCTGATCCGGCGTTAATGACTTATAAGCCGGCATCTTGCCCTTGCCGTTCGTGATTATGTCGGAAAGTTCCGCGTCCGACATTTTCTGCACGTCCGCGGAGGTGAAATCGTGGGCGCCCAATTTCTTGCCCATCGCCGATCCGGTGCCGTCGGCCCCGTGGCAGCCCGCACACTTAGCTTTGAACGTTGCCGCAGCGTCATCCGCTCTTGCACAAAGGGGAAGGGCAAACATCGCCGCCAAAGCGCTCAGAATCGCCAACCTCTGGACATTGCTTTGTTTCATGATGATCCAAGCTCCATTCAACTTGAGGATTGCCGGCTTTCAAACCCCACTTCACGCCGACAGTTCGAGTGTATTAGGCAAGAGTTTAAAGAAACAATGCTGCTTGTCACAGGAAAAAGTGATGGGGGTCACCCCAGAACTGCTCGCGGCCCCAAGGTGATTCTTGAGAGGATGGTAAGGCCTATTATGCTGTTAAGAACGAATGGTCTGAGAAATGTTGAAGAGAGACGCTCCTGCACTGCCTGAAGCGGTCGGACTCACTTTCGGCTTCATAGCCCCGGTGTTCGGCTTCCGCAAACGGAAATCCCGTGCCGTCCGAGCTTCCCCCTCAGGCGGCATTTTGGCACCTGGGCGTTAGGCGCCCTCACCGCGGGCACTGACCAAATTTGCCGGGCCCGCCGACTTCGCCCGTTGCTCTTCCAATCGCTTAATGGTGGCCCGCAACCAGGCCCCCAGGGTCTGCTCGATTTCCTGCTGCGTGGCCGTGCGGTATAAGGATTCGAGCGTGTCTCCCTCAGGAGTAAGCGGGATATAGTCGCAGGGAACCCGTGCTTTGCGCGCCTCTTCCGGAATTAATGGCCATAGCACGCAGTCCGCGCACGGCACACGCTCAGTGGAATTGAAGTTCGCGCAGGTGGGAGAGTCTTCGAAGATGAGACGCGATCGCCAGGCCTCGCGCGGCAGCCGCCCATATCCGCCCTGCTCAAGAAATGCCAACTCGAACTTCAATACGTCCAAAATGTCCCGGTCATCTCGTGGCATAAATCTACCCTCTATCTTGCCCAGTGTGCACCCGTGGAGGGGACAAGACCGTGATGTTGGTCACAGCGGAAAGTAAACTGCGTCACAACGGCTTGGCGCGTTCGCACAGGGTTCTGTGACCCAGATCACTGCAAGGCTGGGTTTTGCGGGCGGAGAATCGCCGCACTTGCTCTGCCCGGCGCGGCGGATTGCCAAGGAGTCGAGGTAGTTCCCCCTGGCAATTTCCAACTGGGCTAGGCAAGACGACTTTGATGTGGCGCTGATTCTGGCGGTGCGAAATTATTGGGACGCGGGAACGCGAATCCTCGAGAGGCAAGGAGGCACACTATGCAGATCCTGAATCCGGTCGTGGAAAAGTGGATTAACGATGCCAGGCAGGACCCAGAGGCCTTTTGGGGCCGTGCGGCAGAGCAATTGCCATGGTTCCATAAATGGGACCGCGTATTGGAGTGGAATCGTCCGACCTTCAAGTGGTTCGTGGGGGGCAAGACTAACCTCGCCTACAACGCGCTCGACTATCACATCAAACGTCGCTGGGGCGGGCACGCGGCGCTGGTATATCTCAACGAACGGGGTGAGCGCCGGGTCTTTACTTACGCGAGTCTACTGGCAGAGGTCCAGCGCACCGCCGCTGCTTTGCGCGGCCTAGGCATAAAGAAGGGTGATCGCATTACCCTGTACATGCCCACTTGCCCGGAAGCCATTATCCTCATGCTCGCTGCCGTGCGCATCGGCGCCATTCACTCCGTGGTCTTTGCCGGCTTTGGCGCCAAAGCCCTCGGCGACCGCATTCAAGCGAGCGGTTCACGTCTGGTATTCACGGCCGATGTCACTTACCGCAAAGGCAAAGAGACTCGCCTCAAAGAAATCGTTGACGATGCCCTGGCCAATACCGAGACGGTTGTCGAAAGAGTAATCCTGCTGAAGCGCAATAGCGCCCCGCCGGCCATGAAGGCCGAGCGCGACATCTCCTGGGAAGAGTTCCTGGCCCATGCCGCCGGCCACAGCAGCGACTACGTGGAGATGGAATCCAATGAGCCGGCTTTCATTCTGGCGACTTCAGGCACGACCGCCAAACCGAAACTCGCCATCCACACCCACGGCGGCTATCAGGTGCACATCCACAGCATGGGCCAGTGGCTTTTCGCGCTGAAGCCTACGGATGTGTGGTGGTCAACCTCCGATATTGGTTGGATCGTCGGCCACAGCTACATTGTTTACGCGCCCCTGATCGCGGGCGCGACTACGATCGCTTTCGAGGGAGCTCTCGATTACCCACAGCCTGACAGCAATTGGAGAGCGCTGATCGAAGACTACCGTGTGACCGGCATCTTCACTTCGCCCAC
>JASIKQ010000333.1 GCA_030049565.1 Candidatus Sulfotelmatobacter sp. | reverse complement strand
TTCTCGCCGGGCGTTATGATGCCGCGCTGCAGCAGTACCAGAAAGTGCTGGCGTCGAATCCTAATTTCCTGCCAGTTCACTTCTATCTCTCGCAATACTACCGGCAAATGGGACAATACGATCTTTGGCTGAAAGAAAGCGTGGAGGATAACGATCTCGCCGGCAATACCAAGATGGGCCAGGCTCTGGAACGGCTGTACGCGAAAGGCGGCCACCGCGCAGTGCTGGAGGAACTGGCCAACCCGGATTGGGCCGATAGAGTTGAGGGCGGTTCCGATTCGGCGAGTGCCCGTTGCTCTTCCGCGCAGGCCAACGCGCTGCTGGGCAGAGGTTCCGCAGCTATGCATGCGCTCGAGGCCTGCTACAAGTTGAACCCGGACGGGATCATCTACATCAAAGTCGATCCTGTGTGGGCCCATCTACGGCTGGAGCCGGGGTTTCAGGATCTGCTGGAACGAATTCATTTGCAGTAACAGTTCTTCCTAAACTCGCGCACGGATGACACCGATTTTCGAGTAATCGTCGTTCAGTCCGGAGTTGCTCGCGCAAAAACCTCTTTATTTCTTCTTGGATTCGCGGCAACAGATTCCTGTTCTCTTTTGCTGCGATGGGTGTACACTGCTCGGTTTTACGAGGAAACAACTGCGGAGGCGCTTATGCATCTGAACCGGGGAAGAATTTGGCTGGGCGGTCTGGCGGGGGGCGTCGTCTGGGTGGTGTGGAGTTTTATCGTCAATCAATACGTCATCACCAATGCCCGCTACATCGCCACTCAGAACGCGGGATTGTTTTTGAAAACACCGCGTTATTCTTTTTTTGTAGGCCAGTGGATTGTGCTGCTGTTCATTCTGGCGATCGCAGTTTCCCACCTGTATGCGTGGGCACGGGCGGGATTGGGGCCGGGGCCGGGCACGGCGCTGAGGGTCGGCTTTCTGGCGGGATTCTTCGCCGGCTTCCCGGAAAATTTCGCGCAGGCCACATGGTTCGCAGGGGACCGCGCGCTGCCCTTTGGATGGATGGTGGAGATGTGGCTTGGGGCGATCTTTGCGGCGCTGGTGGCGGGCTGGCTATATAAGGAATAGTGGGCTTTTCATCAGCCCGATCTTCACTTGGTTGGGAGCCGAGTAAACCAAGTCGTTGTTGCGATGCCATAAACGGCAGCACGATGCAGAATAATGCGAGCTAATGAAAAGGAAGTAGCGTGGCCCAGCATCAGATGATGTTCGTGTCGAGCCCTGCGATGAACTGAATGCCCGGAACTATCTGGCCAATGAGGCCCTTGTCATTGGTCAAGAACAGATCAGTTCCTGCTCTTGCGGCACAGGCAAGGTGGATGGCATCGGCGGAAGACACCATCAGCCGTGCGCGGATCTCCGCATACGAATCGGCCAGATCAACGGTGTATGGAACAATTTCAATCGAGCCGTCGAGAAAAAACGACCGCACCCGCGCCGCCGTTTTCAGATCGTGCCGTTTGTGAAAACCCACCAGGGTTTCACCCACCGTAAATGCGCTGGTGCAGAGCCGATCTTCGCGCTTCTTCATGCTCTCCCGAATCTGCTGGACTCGTCCGGCGTAACGCGGATGATTCTCCAGCCAATAAATAAAAAGCATGCTGTCCCAATAGATTCGACTCATGGTTTCCGGTTCAAGGGATCCTTTCCGGGTGCATAGAAGTTCGCCCGCTCCTGCCGCAAATATTCCTCTCCTCCACCATATGAGGCATAGACATCCTTTCCAATACCGCGAAGCGATTCCCACGTTTCATCAGCAGTTTGCTTCTGCGGCTTGGAATGGACGATTTCGTAGAGATAAGTGACAGTCGTGCTTTGGCCCGAGGGAGGCCCGGTTTTCGAGACGATGCGCAGACCATGCTCGGTAAGGAACTTCTTCGAGCCGAGGGCCGCACAAACCAACGGCACGCGATTGCTCAGGCCCATTTCCCGATGTACTTCCCCCACATTAATCGAGATAATTTTTTCTTTGCGGCGGCAAGCTTGGGACACATATTTCTCGTAAGCGTAGCGGCGGATTGCATCCGAACTAGAAATAGAGGTTTCAGTGTTTAGCTTGCTCATGCATGCTATGATTGCATAATCATGCTTAAATGGCAAGAGCGGGCTGGAATGAGTAAGGGTTCAGAAGTCAGGAATCGCGAAATTCACACTTGACATCGATAGATGATCCACAACCATATGGTTGTGGATCGTCTGGACACAACATTTGCGGCGTTGTCTGATCCAACCCGCCGGGCGATGATCGAGCGGCTCTCCCGTGGGCCTGCCTCTGTGCATCGATTGACGGAGCCGTTTGCACTGTCGCAGCAGATGATTTCAAAACATATTGCCTACCTGGTGCGGGCGCGGATTGTGAGCAAGACCAAGCGTGGACGGGAGAGTGTGTGCACGCTTAGGCCAGAGGCTATAAAGACAGTCAGCGACTGGGCGATCAGCTATCGCCGCTTCTGGGAAGAGAGTTTCGAAAAGCTGGATGCGGTTGTGGCTCAAATGAAAAAAGAGGAGCTTCGACATGACAAAAAGCACGGTGAATGACGTTGAGCGCATGGTTGTCACAAGAGTTTTTGATGCCCCACGCGAATTGGTATGGAAGGCGTGGACAGACCCGAAATATGTGATGCAGTGGTGGGGGCCGAAGGGGTTTACTGCGCCCGTTTGCAAGATGGATTTTCGCGTAGGAGGAAAATCTCTTTTGTGCATGAAGACGCCGGACGGGCAGGAGTGCTGGAATGCGGTTGAATACCACGAGATTGTTCCGCACGAGAAGATCGTTTCCTTGATGTACTTTTCGGACTCGAAGGGAAACAAGATTGATCCTGCACAGCTTGGAATAGAACATGAGGCCATAGAGGGTGCCTACGATGTGACCATCTTTGAGGATCTAGGAAACGGCCAGACGAAACTCATCTTCATTGGAAATGAACCTATGGAGAGCGCGAAAGATAGCGGTCAATTAGAGGGCTGGAACCAGATACTCGATAAACTTGCTGCAGTTGTTGCGGGGCTGACACAGACGAGGTAAGTAGTTGAAGCGCGGAAACGCAGGTCCATCCCGGCAACCCAGCCGGGGTGGCTGCGGAGGCTTTATTTAAGCGCGCTCTCGTCACCTGGTTCGAATCGTCGCCTTGCGGATAGTGACCCTTGGCGTAATATCCGCCTTACACTCAGATCCCCCAGCGGCCGCTTCCTGGCTGAACCAAAGACTCGCCCAGAAGCATCCAACCATTGACTTCCAGACGGGTGGATCCTAGTCTGGAAGTGGTTCTTTGTCTGGAAGCGATTCTTTTCTCGGCCATACCCACCAGTGGGGGCGTCACGGCTTCGACGGAGATGCTTGCGGCCAGGAGGCATGCCGGGGTGCACACACCCGCAATCGCGTGCAAAATGATAATTGCCAATCAACCAATGGCATACGCAGCCTAACTAGTTTAGGCAGCCGTCCCCGGAGGCTTTGCCCGCGGGCCTCCGAAGGACGTCGCACAGTGGGCCGCTCTTCGCTGCTACGTCTGGGCAGCGAAGCTAAGATCACAGGCTAGCGGCTAGCGTTTCTTGTCCGTTCTGAGCGCGCAGCCGCGAACGTCCTGGGGGAAGCGCCGCAAGGCGCCAAACGCCCGGGGCATGAACCGGAATAAGCATGTAGGCTCCTGACCAGTAACATTTTCGGACGCGGGTTCGACTCCCGCCGCCTCCACCATTTTTCACTGGCGAAAATCCTGAAATTGTAGATAATCCACTCTACTTCCCCTTTCTCGCGGCCTGCGGGACTCGCGCGCCTCGCACCCGGCGACAGCATTGAGCGAGGCGCAGCAAGTTTCCTTGGAAAAATCACTCTGTCCTGAACGGAGGAACGTCATGCCTAAGCGGCTTGCCATCACGATCG
>JASIKQ010000332.1 GCA_030049565.1 Candidatus Sulfotelmatobacter sp. | reverse complement strand
CGAAACAATCCTGGAGGAAACTGTCCGCGCAAGTAATTTGCTGGAAAAGTCTAATTAAGAGTCGCCGAGATGAGTTATCCCCCTTCCCCCCTGCGCGAACCTGGCGCTGGCTCCTATAAGGAGTCGAGCCTGCCGCCGAATGCTGGCAGCTGGATGTCCAACAGCACCAGTGCCGCGGCCCCACGCGATGTTCTGGTCGCGCTCACCTACGGACTGGAATTGCTGCGGCACGGCGCGCTCCTGGTTGCCGAAAACGGATATCCGCAAGTCGCGAACCGCGCAGCTCTCGCCATCCTGAAAAAAAAAGACGGCATTTCTCTGGGACGCGGCGGTCTGATTGCGGATCGCGCCTCCGATAGCCGTCTTTTACACAAGCTGCTGCAGGAAGCGATAACCTGCCCGAGCGCGGGAGAGCCCAAAGAATCTCCCTTTACCGTAGAACGCAAAGTCGCAAATTCTGCGCTGATCGTGCGGGTTGTGCCCGGCCCCGGCCTGGAGTGCTGGCAAGGTGAGGAACAGAAAACCGCTCTGCTGCGGCTCTACGACCGCGATTTAGGTCTGGTTGTAGATGAGCGGACGCTGGTTTCGCTGTACGGGCTAACGCGCGGAGAGGCTTGCCTGGCGGCGAAGTTGGTGCAAGGAAAATCCATTGAAGAGGCCGCCACGGACCTGTTCATCAGCGCTCATACCGCCAGAACTCACCTCAAACGGATATTCATGAAAACCGACACGCATCGACAACCAGAACTGGTGGTGCGAATGCTGCTGAGTGTGCTCTAAGCCTCCTCGCTCCCTGTAAAAGGACCCAGCTGCCCTCGCCAGGAGTTTGCACAAGAAATGCACGAGCCAGCAAAAGTCGAATTTCCACGAGTTGCAGAGCCATCCCTCTTGCTTTGTTTGTAGAATTTACATTGGCTTAATCAAATCGTAATTCTAACGCAACAAAGTTTCCTGAAACTTGCTGCAAAGCGTTTCCGAGCCAACCGAGAGGTTCAACGGTAGAAGATGGACAATGCCATTCGCCGATCACTCGGCCGTGAAGAATTCAGGAAGAAGGATTTCGCATTGGCGAATATCTTAGCGGAGGCGAAGCGGACCGCCGAGAATCGTTTGCCGCCGGAGGTGGCTACGCCCGGCCAACCGCACACCTCCACCAAATTCGTTTCTCCCGCCTCCCCACCCAAATTTAAACACGCCGCCGGTATCGTGAGAGTCCCGCCGGCAACCAGCTTGGAAGTCTTAGCGGAAAAGAAAACTGGGGCTGCTCTGCGTATCGCGCGCGATGAGGAAAAGAGAGTCCAGGCGGATCCCTTTCGTGGCCTCTATGGTTTCACGCGTAAAGAGGCAGCGCTGGCGGAATTTCTGTTGCAAGGGAAGTCCATCGCAGAGGCCGCGACAAAACTCTGCATTAGCACCTATAGCGCCCGCCTGCATCTCAAACGAATCCTGATGAAGGCTGTCATCCACCCGCGGACCGGAGTTGCGGTTTAGTTTTTTCTGCCTTTCGGTCCTGACCCTTGCGCCACGTTCGCCTCGACTGTCGGCTTGCCCATGCCCCGGCGGAACGCAATAGTTTGCACTTAGACTTTCCTTCGCTTTTCGGGCTCGTCGTGCGCAGGAATCGGGTCTGATCACCACTCAATTGCGCATACTCGGCGGAATACCTCATTTGGGGGATTACAGAAGTTGCCCACTCCTTCAAAGTGCGCTACTGGGAGGGAACACCCTTATGTCAGAAAGAAGGCGCGCCCGAGTTCTGGCTGTTCAACACATCCTAGCGGCTGCGGTGTTGGCATTGTTCGTCCCCATCGTGGCCCATGCAGGCACCATTATTTTTGACAACATCGGCCCGTGTAGCGTCCCGGGTTGCAAGTACGGAGGGTCCGCTGGAACCTCGGCGGTCGGTGTCACGGGGCCGTTTAGCTTGTCAGACAGCATAGTCAGTGGCGGCACGGCCGTCGGAACGCTGTCCTTCACGACGGGTTCTACGTTTACCGGATCCCTGGCTTCCAGTGGCTCCTGGAACGCCGCAGGCTCCAGTTTCACCATCACGATCGGGGCGGCCGTCTATTCCGGGGCCTTTACCGGACCCATTGATTGGGCGTTAGACAGCTGCGCTTCAGGTAAACGTGGCAAATGCACATACGGCCTCACCGGCGGGGTATCCGTGACCTACGACGGAAAAACCTATTCCGGCGGGACGGTTCAGGCTTATTTCACGACCAATGGCGGCAAATATGACGGCGGAGGCATCTCCGACAGTGGAGGTATCACCACTCTTTCATCGGTGCCAGAGCCGGGATCGCTCCTGTTACTGGGAACCGGGCTGATGGGGACGGCGGTCGTCTTCCGGCGTAAAGCCCAAGGCAAGGGCAGGCAAGGCTGACTCGGGCGAGGGTTTACTCCTTAAAGGGTTAGCCCGCGTAAGCTCGACGTAGCGCCGTGGATGCGTACGAAGTTTCGTGAAAATCCGACAGTACCTAGTTTGCGGGATTACACGTCTTAGGTAATCAACGATGATGCCAGAGAAGTGAGGAACATTATGCAGACTTGGGTTATTCAGGAAAACGACTTTAACGGAAACGTCAAATTGCGTTCGCGACCGCGCCGTAGCTTTTACAGCTACTCCCTCTGGCGCGCCAAGACAGGCGAACATCTTTTCGACGGCGCCGCCGGGGATCTGGGCGAGGCTCTGGATTCTTTGCGGGCTCACATTCATTATCTTTCGACGAACGAGCAGAGTCTGGGACTAGCTTGAGGGAGCAAGTAGAGCCGGATGAAACCCACTCAATCATTACAGCCAGCTCCTGGCTGTCAAGGAGCTGCGGGCAAGATAGAGCGGTTTGAGGTGGTCGATCTTGGGCCTTTTGACAATAACCGCAACGACATGCGTGGGTTGAACGGCTCGGGCCAATTTGCGGGCGTATGTCTCAACCCGGAAAGCGGTCGCATCGAGGCTTTCCTGCAAGAGGACGGAGTGCGCAGCATGTT
>JASIKQ010000033.1 GCA_030049565.1 Candidatus Sulfotelmatobacter sp. | reverse complement strand
TCCTTGGTGATTGAAGTGGAAGACGACGGGGTAGGGATCGAAGCCGCGCAACTGGCGAAATCAACCAGCATCCGCGGCGCGGGCATCGGCATGGCCAACATTTATGAGCGTTTGCAGGTTCTGTATGGAGACGCAGCGCGAATGACGGTTGACAGCCACCAAGGCAAGGGGACTCTCGTGCGCATTCGCTTGCCGCGCTTGCAGGCCACGGGCGCGGTTCCGGAAGCTTTTTACGAAGAGCGCTCGAGCACGCGGCGGTAGAAGTTTTCGTAGAGCGGGACGATTTTGCTGGAGCAGAAGCGCGCCTGCGCGACGCCCCGAGCCGCCTTGCCCATGGCGCGAAGGCGGGTTTCGTCATTGAGCAGTTCGATCGCATAGCGCGCCATGGTGTTGACGTCGCCAACGTCGGCGAGATAGCCGCTGACTCCGTGCTCGATGACTTCTGGCACGCCCCCCGTGCGGGTCGCGATGGGCACGACTTCACTGGCCATGCCTTCGAGTGCGGCCAGACCAAAGGATTCCAGTTCGCTCGGCATCAGTAATATGTCGGCAATTCCGAGCTTTTCCTGCACCTGATCCAGTTTCCCGAGAAAAAGTACATCCTCGTGGATCCCTTTTTGGACCGCCAGCCATTCCGCCACCGAGCGATCGGGACCGTCGCCGATCAGCAGCAGTTTTGACGGAATCTGTTTGCGCACGCGATCGAAGATTTCGACCACATCGGATACCCGCTTCACCGGACGGAAGTTGGAAAGATGTACCAGCAGCCGCTCGCCGTTAGGGGCGTACTCGACGCGAAGTTCGGCGGAATTCTTGCACCGGCAATAGACGTCGCAGTTGACCGAATTGTAGATGACCTCGATTTCTTTCTTCACGTCAAAAACCCGCAGGGTGCGGTCGCGCAGGTAGTTCGAAATGGCGGTGACCCCATCGCTCTGGTTGATGGAGTAGCGAGTAATTGGAAGGTAGGAGCGGTCGAGGCCCACCAGCGTGATATCGGTTCCATGCAGTGTGGTGACGAAGGGCAGGCGGCGGCCGCGTGGGCCATCGGCCATCATCTGACGCGCGAGCAGAGCGCTGACCGAGTGCGGAATCGCATAGTGAACGTGCAACAGATCGAGATCGTAGAGCTGTGCAACTTCCGCCATGCGCGTGGCGAGGGCGAGGTCGTAAGGCGGATAATCGAACAGGGGATAACGCGAGACTTCGACTTCGTGATAGTGGATGTTGTGCTCTTGTCCGCGCAGGCGGATCGGCTGGGCATAGGAAATGAAGTGAATCTCGTGGCCTCGCTGCGCCAACTCCAGGCCGAGTTCGGTGGCGACGACGCCGCTGCCTCCGTAGGTTGGGTAACACGTGATCGCAATCTTCATTCCGACGGGCCGCCCTGGCTCCTCATTCGCTTAGTTCTGTAATTCGATGGCGGGAAACCACTACGGATGCAGATTCTACAAGGCACGGGATTTTGATGGCAAAAGCTAGTGTGCTGATATCTTTCCACTGTTCGGCTTCGCCACGCAACAGACTTGCCACCGCTTTCGGCGGCTCTCAGAATGACATCTCTTTCATGATTACTATGCAGGCTTTGGCGCGGCTATATTGATACCGGGATCCTGCTTCTCGAGATAGGCCTGGAATCGGTGCTTGGTCTCCTCGGGAAGACCTGTGAATTCAATGCCCATGCCGACTCCGGGGTCGCGGGTGCGAACGGTGGCGGAAGCGCTAACGTGCTCCTGCTCCATCCAGAAATCGACGCGCAGCACGGTGGAAAGCGGCAAGGGCATGGCGGTCTCAACATAACAACCATTGCCGCTGATGTCCGTGGCGTTCACGCGCATGGGCGTGTTGACGCGTTCATCGCGAAGTTCGATGGGAAACGAGATTTTGTGACGCCGAAATCTGCGCCGGTTGTCGGCCGTGGGCGCCGGCAGATTCGATCGGCTCTCGATAGGAAGAACGGATAGCCAGGGGCACTCTTGGTCGGCGACCAATTGCACTCCGACCTGGATCTTCTTTGCGCCTCCAGCTTCCGTGATCCAGATGACCTTGCAGCGAGCTTTTCTGGATTCGTATTGAACGCCGATGACATCTCCGATCTTTAGTTCATGTTCCAGGCCAATGATGCAAGCCCCTGTGACGCTGACATTTTGGGCGCTGGCGGTCTGACTGAACGGCCGATCGTTGGCCCCCATACCCCACACACGCACGTGCAGGTCCAAGGTGGCACGCGGAGCTGCGGCGGAGGCAGGCATGGCAGAACTCTCCCGACGAATCTGCTAAGTCGACTTTAATCGTACTCCCGCGATGGTTTCTTTCCAGATTACCTAAGTTACTGAGCTTCGGATTAACGCCATATCTACGACCCTGCCGCGCCGGCGACTAGGTCGCGATACGAGATTAACTCAATTCCGCGGCTGCTTAACACCTCGCGCACCTCCGGCATCGTCAAGACGTGCAGCTCAGTTTCGCGCGATTCGCGCAGGCGGGTATTGGCGGATTGCAGATCGGAGTCGTTATAGCCGGGATGGCAGACGAACTCCCAGGTGCCTTCGGGAATGATTTCTGCGATTGCGCAAAATATATTTTCATCAAGTGCTCCAGTGATCACGATACCGAATGTGCCCTCGGGAGCGACGAAGCCTTCGTGCTTGACGGTGGCATGGAATTTTGAAGCCAGTGCGCGGAGAATCCGTACTTCGGCGTAACGCGTCCAGAGACCGGGGCGAGTGAGCAATTCACCAGATTTCAGCGGTCGGCGCGGGCCAAAGGGGTTGCGTACAGCTTTAACGCCGCAGTTGCGGGCAGCCCGAAGCAGCGGCTTCAGCACTGCGGGGAACAGATGCGTGTGCTTGTGGCTGTCGATATGCGAGACCGCGATGCCGGAAGTTTGCAGCTTGCGAATCTGCGCTGTAGCTTCGGCTTCGATTTGTTGCGGGTCGAGGCGTCCCGAGAGGGCACTGGCAGCAAAAGATTTGAGGCTGTCACGAAAGGCGGTTTTGACGGAACGAGCCTTGGTGGAACGAAATGAGGTGAGTGAACTTAATTTAGCTGGGTCGAGGACCGGCTCGCCGTCGATCAGCACGATGTGACAGCCCACGCTCAGCTCAGGCCTGGTTTTTGCCAGCCGCACAGCATCGTCGAAGGCGTGGCCGTTCGCCATCAACGTGGAGGAAGTTACGATGCCGCGGGTATGTGCTTCCACGATGGCGCGATTTACCCCCGTCGTGAGGCCAAAATCATCGGCATTGACGATTAGACGACGCACGCGATCAGTCTAGCAGCGATAAACTTTCAGGTTGGATTTCGTGCAATTTTCCGACTCAAAACGGTAAGGCCATTTTGAACCCTTGGGGAATTAGAAGCATCGCAGCGCCCGATCCATGATCAACCTTTATTCAGGGCTGGCAACGGGAGTTTTGGCCATCCACGCTGTTTTCATTTTGTGGGTGATCTTTGGTGCGTTCGTCGCCCGCTCTCGTCCCAAACTGCGCTGGTTCCACATTCTTTGTTTGGTCTGGGGAGTTCTGGTAGAAGTGCTGCCTTGGCCGTGTCCGCTGACACTGCTGGAAAACTGGCTGGAAGCTAAAGCGCGCGTCGCACCCTATGCCGGCGGCTTTCTCATGCACTATCTGGATGCGTTCGTCTATCCCGACATCTCTTCTCTGCAATTGGAAATTGCAGGCGTCACCGTTTGTTTTCTGAATCTGGCGATTTATGCCAGAGACTGGTTCCGCCGACGCGCCTGAAATGACGCTCGTGAAACGACGCGCCTGAAAAGTCACATGGTGAATACCGGCCGCGATTGTACAATTTGGCTGGTACTGAATGGCGGACGAGCTAAAACGCACGGTGGTATGGAAGAACCTGCTCCTCGATGGCGCCGATTATTGCTCGCTCTGGCACACCGCCGAAGGCTGGATGCTGAAAGGCACGGTCGTGGGAGCAATCCCCGCTGGAGCAATCCCCGCCGGAGCAGTCCCCGCCGCAACAACCAAAAATCAGAAACCGAATTCGCAACCCATGCTTGTGAACTATGAACTTCACTGCGACGAAAATTGGCTCACCCACCGCGTTCAACTCGAACGAACCATCGGCAGCGATGTGAAAAGTCTCAGCTTGACCGTGGAGAGCCGGAGCACGTGGCGCAATTCCGACGGCCAAGAACTGGCCGCGCTGCGCGGTTGCGATGATGTTGACCTGGCGGTGTCTTCCGCGACCAACACCATCGCTATCCGGCGTCTGAACTTACAGGTCGGAAGCAGCGAGTCGATCATCGCCGCCTGGGTCAAGTTTCCCGATCTGACCGTCCAGCCGCTATCGCAACGCTATACTCGCGTCTCCAGCAACACCTATCGCTACGCCAGCAACACCGGCTTCTCCGCCGA
>JASIKQ010000331.1 GCA_030049565.1 Candidatus Sulfotelmatobacter sp. | reverse complement strand
CTGACCGCACTTTCTTTTGGTTTCTCAGGCCGCAGAATCTGATTTTCCGCAAACTCGCGAATCAAATTACGCCGCGGCTTCTGTGTGGAGGTCCGCGGGAAGTCTTCCCGCGGCCACCGCAGCCACATTCTCATGCGTTGAAATTCCCCCAGCGACTGATTGGCGCGTTCCACCACCTCTGACAGGCGGGCGCTGTCATGCGCAATAATCACCGCGCACGGTTCCGCATTGCCTTTATTCTCGATTCCCACCACCACGCAATCCTTCACGTCCGGCTGGCGGCGCAAAGCGGCTTCTAAGTCTTCGGGATAAATGTTCAATCCCGCCGGCGTAACGATCACTTCTTTCTTGCGGCCCTTGAAATAAAGATTCCCGTTCTCATCGAGAGCGCCGATATCGCCCGTGCGGTACCAGCCCTCGTCATCGGCAACTTTCTCTTGCTGATTTCCATGCCAATATCCCGCTGCAACTCCGCCGCCGCGAATCAAGATCTCACCATCTTCCGCGAGCTTTAGGTCACGGCCGGGCAGAACCTTTCCTATCGAACCTTTGCCCAATTTAAAAGGATGATTCACGCTGATCAGTGACGTTGTCTCAGTTAGCCCGTAGCCCTGAATCGCGGCGTAGCCCAGGCGTCCCCAAAATTCCTCCGTCTCAGCATCCAGCGCGGCCCCGCCCGAAATGAATGCCCAGAACTTCCAGCCGAACTGCCGATGGATCGTACGAAAAATCCACCAGCGATGCAGGAAGTGTTTACCCTCGGATGAGCGGAACCGCCGGCGGAAGTTCTCGCTTTTTCCCGCGTCTTCCAAATCGCGCTCAATCTTCTGCTTCAGCGATTGCAAGACTCTCGGCACGCCAACCAGCACAGAAACGCGTTCGCGATGTATCGTTCGCATGCTTTCCGAGGGACCCAGTTCGTCTTGAAAGATTACCGTGCCGCCCAGCAACGGAGGAAGAAACATGGCGAGAAATTGTCCGAAGACATGGCTGAGCGGCAGCAAATTCAGGAACCGTATGGGATGCACCCAACGCTCATATTTCAAGTAAGGCTGCATTTCGCGTTCCAGCGGCTCGATGTTCGCGAGCACGTTGCCATGCGTAATCACAACACCCTTAGGTTCGGCGGTAGTGCCCGATGTAAACACAATTTGCAGCGTGTCACCGGGGCCCAGCACGGTACTGGGGGGAATTGAACTGGAAGACCTCTCCGCGAACTTAGAAAGATCTTCGATCATCAACTGGGCAGGCTGTGCAGCGGAGTGTGAATGTCGCTTCGAACAAATCCACAGCCTTGCCTCGACCTGCCGCGAAACGCGAGAGGCAAAATCGTACGATGCAGCATCGTCCATGGGAACAACGATCGCGCCGCGCAGCGCACTGCCGAAGAATGCGGCCACCCACTGCGCAGAATTTTCACTCCACAGCAGAACCCGGTCGCCCTTGCCGATTCCGCGCGCCTGCAGTTCGCGGCTGAATGCAGACGCCATTTCAAGCACCTGCCCATAGGTGAACCATTCCATGCGATAGCCGCGCCGCTGGCCGTAAGCGCACTCGGAAGGATGAGCCTGGAAGTTAGCGAGAAAAAATTCAGACAAGGATTCGGCCATGGCCAGTATGTGAAATGCTGCTTGAGGCCAGTTTAACGGTGCGGGCGCTTTCGGAGTAGCGCAAGCTTCGCCCGCTTCAGGCGCCGGTTTTCGGTCCCGGACTTCCATCACGAGGACTGAGCTCAAACCTCTAACCGATCTTCAGCACAAGCTTTCCGTAGTTCTTGCCCGCCTGTAAAAGTTTGTAGGCTTCCACGGCACGCTCAAGAGGAAACACTTGACCGATCACCGGAGTCAGCTTGCGCTGACCGATCCACTCGGAAAGCTGCCGCCACGCCGGTTCCATGATCTCGCGCTTTTGCGAAAGATAAGTCAGCCACAAGCCCTGCACCATAGCCGATTTGGCGTAGAGCGCCCGCACATCCAGTTGCGGCTGCTTGCCCGTGGCGCTGCCGTATTGGATGACGCGGCCGAAATCTCGCAGGCAGCGCAGGCTTTTTGCCGTGTGCTCGCCGCCAAGCATTTCAAAAACTGCGTCCACACCCTCACCGTGAGTGAGATTCTTAACGGCTTCCTCGTAATCCTGCTGCTTGTAATTAATGCCGTGCTGCAACCCCAGTTCTTTCACCCGCGCCAGCTTTTCGTCGGACGAGGAGGTTCCATACATTTCGATGCCAAGAATATGTCCGATCTGAACTGCGGCGGTGCCTACGCCTCCAGCCACGGCGTGAATAAAAGCGCGGTGGTTTCGCCCGGCTTGCGCTGGTCCAGTCATCCCCGCCTGCCAATAAGCGAGATAAGCGGTGAAGTAATTTACCGGAAAGGCGGCGGCTTGTTCGCCACTCCAATGATCGGGAGCCGGCCACAGCAGATGGGAGTAAGCTGCGACTTTTTCTGCGAAGGCACCCCATTGAATATAGCCCATCACCCGGCGGCCGGTGCTCTCCTCGACACCAGCGAATTCGCGGCCGGCGGTGAGCGGCGGCGGCGGCGTCCCCGGATAACCGCCCATCGTAGTCAGGACATCGGCAAAGTTCAGCCCGCCCGCAGTCGCCCGGACCATCATTTGTTGCGGTTTTAATGCAGGTTCAGCGATCTGCTGAATCACCAGCGCATCCGGTCCTGAAAGGCTGGTGATCATTAAGGCTTTCATGAAGGGAGTTTAACAGTATGGAAGAGGCGTCGCGTCAGTCCAGAATACGGAGGACTGTCGCCAGAACCCATAACCTCTATGCCGCCTTCTCATGGGCGGGGACGAGAAACTCGCAGGCGCACTCTGGATCACGGGCCCCAGGGTTTTCTTCCGCATTGGGTTGGCAAGCACGATCGCGTGCTCGAATTTTGTGCGTGAAGAGATGCATCATGTCCGCGAAGGCAAACATGGTGCCCGTTCCCCCAGCAGGCCAGATGGAAGAGCTTGTGCGCGATCTGAAAGTGTGGCCAAACTGATCAAGAACATGAGAGAGCGGACTCTTAGAGTCCGCCCCGGGCCTGTCGAAGGGGCCGCGTAAGCAGCCTTGGTCAACTCGGGATTTAGTCCTGATTGGTGTGCTAAATCATCTTATTAACAAGCATGATACATATGTTATCTGTATTGGTTAGCCTGCGGAGCGTTGGGCAATTCCGCCAACCGCTGCCCGCGTTGCAGTGCGACGCATTGATTGCCGTTGCTCGGGCCATGCCATGGCATCAGGACAGCATCCGCATTGTTTGCGCTCCGCTCGAGGAGCAAACCATGCAAGCGGCGTGAGGAAGCTCCTCTCCTTGCCAGCGAAAAATAAACAGCCCCGCGTATAGTTGTGAGAATCTAACCACCAAGAAGGCGGCATGAGATTTGCATTCCCAGGTCAAACTCGGACGCATCGGCGGAATCGAAATCGGCCTGCACTATAGCTGGTTCATCATCGCCATCCTGATCGCATGGTCGCTGGCTGCTCAGTTTCAGAGCGTCACGCCGCACTGGAGCCAAACCACGATTTGGGGAGCGGCGCTCATCACCGCTGTCTTGTTCTTCGTAACCCTCCTGCTCCACGAACTGGCTCATTCCCTGGTGGCGAAAGCCCGCGGTTTGCGGGTCCGAGAGATCACTTTGTTCGCGCTCGGGGGCGTATCGCAGATCGAATCTGAGGCAAGCGACGCCAGAACAGAATTCTGGATCGCCATTGTCGGTCCCATTACGAGTGCGATTTTAGGATTGATCTTCATCTCCCTCGATCGTTTGACACGAATGCCATCCGGAGCGGAAGCGCGCACGCCGCTTGCTGCTGTGCTGTTTTGGCTGGGGTATATCAACCTCGCGCTCGCCGGCTTCAACATGATTCCCGGCTATCCACTCGACGGTGGGCGCGTGCTGCGGGCCATTTTGTGGTGGTTCAGCGGCAATGCCGAGCGCGCCTCGCGTTGGTCAAGCCAGGTAGGTCAGGGAATCGCCCTCCTCTTCATTGTTATTGGATTGTTTCGCTTTTTTGTTGGCGAAAATTTCGGTGGCCTGTGGTTGGCCTTTATCGGCTGGTTTCTGCTCGACGCCGCCCGCAGCAGCTATCTGCAAACCAGCATCCTGTCCAGTCTGCGCGGCCGGCGGGTTGCCGATCTCATGGAACGCAACTGTGCCAAGGTGGAGGGCTATTTGAGTCTCCGCGACTTTGTGGACGAGTATGTCTTGCACAGCACCAACCGCTGCTTTGTCGTCACGAATGGTGATCAAGTGGTGGGCCTTCTTACTCCCGCCGAAATTCGCGATGTGCCTCGCGAAATTTGGGGCCAGTCGAGCGTCCAAAGCGTGATGCGGCGGCTGGATCAGGTCCGCTCGGTTCCGCCTGATATGCCCGCAGACAAAGCCCTCGAACTGATGGCCCGCGAAAATCTGAGCCAGTTGGCTGTGGTTTCTGATGGAAAATTGCAAGGCATCTTCTCACAAGCCCAAGTTCTGCGGTTTCTTCAGATTTATTCCGGGCCCGGGCGGGAAACGCCGAGAAGAATGGCTGCGTAATCGCCCGACGCGAATCGACGCAGCTTTCTCCTGAATATGAGCCGCGGGAACAAAGTGCAAGTCGGCGCTACTCCCTTTGGATGAGTCATATCAATTATTGCCCTGACTTCGCCAACCTCGTCAACGGTTTATTCGTCGATTCCAGCGCAGCCGACAAAATGGAGCGCATCTACCGATCCTTTGCCGGCAGGGCAGAGGAATTCAGCGATCTAGCGTACACTTCGAAAAAACTGATCCTTAAAGTCGGCCTTGCCAGCGAACTCAATGTACTGGCGAACTTGCTGAGCCGCATCGCATTGGCCAACCGCCATACCTGTGATTTCACTCTGAATAGCTTGCGCAGCGCGCTGGCCGAAATTATTGCCAGCTTTCCGGTATACCGCACCTACGTCAAATATGGCGAAATATCGCCTGACGATCGCCGCTACATTGAGCAAGCTGTATCAGCCGGACGGAAGAGGAGCAACGCCGCCGACCTAAGTGTGTTCGACTTCGTTCGCCGGGTTTTGCTGATCGAAGTAAATGGCAAAGAGCCCGACTACTATCGCCATGCCGTCACTCGCTTCGCCATGAAATTTCAGCAGGTCACCGCGGCAGTGATGGCCAAGGGATTGGAAGATACGGCTTTTTACCGCTATTACCGCCTGGTTTCTCTCAACGAGGTCGGCGGAGATCCCAGCACCTTCGGCACTGGCATCGAGAAATTCCACGCCGCCAATCAGCAGCGCTTGCAGTCATGGCCTCATTCCATGTCGTCCAGCTCGACCCACGATTCCAAGCGATCGGAAGACGTGCGTGCGCGCATCGACGTCCTGACCGAAATTCCCGGCGAGTGGAGGTTGAAACTACGCCGCTGGCGCTACTTGAATCGAGGCAAGAAGCGTTTGATCGACGACACCCTGGCGCCGACGCGCAATGACGAATATCTTCTGTATCAAACCCTGGTGGGCACGTGGCCGCTCGAAAATGTCGACGATGCCGGCCGGCAGACATTTTGTCAGCGGATTCAACAATACATGCTCAAGGCCGCACGGGAAGCGAAAGAACACACCAGTTGGGCAAATACAAACTCCGAATACGAAGAGGCGCTGTTACGTTTTGCGAAGGCGATCCTGGAGCGCACCGCCAAGAATCAATTCCTGAGTGATTTCGCCGAGTTCGCGGCGCGTGTCGCACGCATCGGCATCTTCAACAGCCTTTCCCAGTGCATTTTGAAATTGACCTCACCCGGAGTCCCCGATATTTACCAGGGCAACGAACTCCTGGAGTTCAGCCTGTCGATCCCGATAATCGCCGCCCGGTCGATTACGGATTGCGCAAACAAGCTCTCGCCGCGCTTCGAGAAGCTGGCCAGTCGCCGGATTCTTTGCTCAACGTGGCCAGAGATCTTGCTGCGCGCTTGCAGGACGGCAAAGCCAAGCTCTATCTGACCGCGAAAACTCTCTGCCTCCGAAAAAATGATCCTGACTTATTTCGCTGTGGCGGCTATACATCCCTCAAAGCGAGTGGTCCTCGTGCCGACCATATTGTTGCTTTCGCGCGTGAATACAAGGGACGCTCCGCGATTGTTGCCGCTCCGCGACTGAATGCGACACTGCTCAGCGAGGAGCGCAATACTCTCTGCGATGAAACGCTTTGGGCGGATACGTATTTGGAAGTTCCCCAGACGCAAATAGCTTGTTATCACAATCTGTTCACCGGCGAATGCCTGCCACTCAGCAATAATCAAAAGGAGTGCCGTTCCCTACCTGTTTCCAAGCTGTTGCGATTCTTCCCCGTGGCTCTCCTGGCCAGTGAACCGGTAGATCGCGAACAAGGGTGCGCGGACTCGAAATAAATAATCCAGTAAGCAGCTCACTGGCTGACCGAATCTTTAGGGACCGCAGGTCAGCCTTGTCCACCAGGCCGGGCAGATCGTGTTGTTTCAGGTTTAGCGGCGACCAGATGCACGCTCAGCCAATAGGCTTTGGAGTTGGGATCAAAAAGAAGCTGCCAGTAGGACCGATGCTTAATTGCCGCGAAGCTCTGAAGCAGAAGATCCCGGGCCGGTGCCTCGCTTCCTCCCAGTTGCACTTCCGTATTCTGTAGTAATGGTCGCGGCGTAATTCCTATATTGATGTCAATTTTCTTTCTTTCGGCGATTGCGTGGCATATCAAATTGAGGGTTTCGGAGACACTCCTCTTGCCCGCGGGAATAGTTATTGGCACATCGAACACGGCTTCCTGCTTGGACAACTGACCTTTCTCGTCGCGAGCCGCCGAGGCGACTACGGCGAAGGTATCCGGGCCGCTCTTGCGTAGAGCAAATTGCCCCGGATTGTCGCTTCGGTTATAGGCATCCACGATCAGTTGCAGGATCTTTTCCTCTTCATCTTTATCTTTCGCGGGAAATTGAACGCTAAAACGCCCCCCGGCGGGAACCATCTGCGCGCTAACCATCGGCGGGCCACCCTTCTGCTTATCATTCTCCTCGAGTTTTTTGAGGTCCAGCTTCGAAGTAAATTGAGGATCCTCGTAGTCGACTGCCCAGCCATACTTATTCATCAGAGCATCGAGCACCTGAACTAATGGACGCGGGCTGTTGACAACAATGTGAACGGTCCCGTCCGATTCGGTAATTTCGGGCTGCTTCAAATATCCGCTTTTGGCGGAAGGAGCCTGCGAAAAGGCAGGCGACAAGAGGAGGGAATAGAGTAAGAGGAGAGAATAAAGAATGAATGCCCACTTGCTTCGGTTCATGGATAGCGCGATCCCCCTAGTTTAAAAAAATGCCGCTGCAAAATCTACAGACAATAGTATGCCGCCGGGGACTAAAGCCATCGCCCCAACGGACTAGTTCCTGGGGACGATGTTAGCGACTCCAACATCGCGTATAAGTTTCCAATCTGACTCAAGACTCAATGGAGGGCCCCGCCCATGAGTTCCAATCAGAGCCCAGCCGACTGCGCCCAGGAAGAAGCCTGGATTGCGAAGTACAGAGCCGCGCTTGCCCAAACTGTACCGCAGGACGAGTCCCGGTACGACAAAATTCGCAAATCACTTAGGGACGGGTGCAAACAATTTGTCTTGCGTGCCCTTAAGATGAGTTCCGTTAGCGCCAACGTACAAGTACCGGCAACCGCTTGTTCACCAGCGATACTGCCGAGATCATGGAGGCAGGCATCATCCAGCCGGGAAAAAACTCTAGCGACGCCCCAGGAGGGCTAAAATCGCATGCGGTCTCCTGCTAGCCGCGGCGTGATTGCCTGATGTGGGCCTGCAGGTACCCACGCCTAGCTCTTTTGGGCTACTACCAAGGGATAGGCCCTTAATAATTAGGCTTGACAAGTTCTAATCTTCTGGCAAAATGGCTGCGCTCTCTTCCCCGTGCTCCGAGTGCGGTCTTATTCGCTTGTTTCCACTCCCCCAGGAAATTCGCAACCTTTTGAGCGATTAGGCGAGCATTGGTTGCAGTAGGCCGAATCCCGTCCCCCCGGGAGTTCTGCTTCTCGCAAATGCGAGAGCCAGACGGCGCTACGCAAGAGAACAATACTGTCGGTTTTTGCAAGAAAACGCTGTTGTTGTCAGTTCCTGGGGCCCCATATCAATCTTATCGGGACGATGACCTTTTGTCGTCTCCAGAAAAGGGACAGCAATTGCATACCGCTCCGGCGCGACCTGGTCTGATCGTGGTAGATGGCGCTCTAGGTGTGATCAGCACTAATACCGAGGCTGTTCGGATACTTACATTCCCCGACCCGCCCGGCAAGGTGCAGCGCCTGGACGCCTCATTGGCCGGAAAAATTCGTTCCATGTTTGTGGAGAAGCGTCCGCCGTACCGGGTGGTGGAAGAGTTTCGTTCCGCGAAGCGAACTTATTCTTGCCGCTCCTTCCCGCTGCAAATTCAGCACACTAACGGAAGCCATCCCAAGCACGGATCTTCGCCATCCCCGGGATGGCTGCTGGTTGTACTCGAGCGAGCCAGTAACGAGTCCGTTACCATTGCCGAACTATCGGAACGCTTCGGGTTGACTCTGCGCGAGCAGGAGACGGTGAAATACCTGTTAGAAGGATTGACGAGCAAGGAAATCGCCCAGCGGATGGAGATCAGTCCCAATACGGTGAAAGCTTTTATCCGCTTGGTGATGGTCAAGCTGAACGTATCCACCCGCTCGGGCATCATCGGAAAGATAGTGGGATGGAAAGCGGGGGTGGGGCTGGGCAACGGCAACGGCCTTCCCCAACGGCATTCGCATTAGTGCTATTGGGTTAGTGCGCTTGGAGATTGTCGCTTTGGGAATTTCCGATAAGTTATGTCTTGCGTCACTATACCGTGCAACTCCTCCCCCGTGCTCGGCGGCGCAATTTCAAGGAGGAGAACCAATGCGTCGAATCACGACACTAGTGGTGTATGCGCTAGCTCTGACTGTTTGCGCCGGGGCTGCGTTCGCAGCTTCTACCACTTACACCGACACGATGAAGGTTGATTATTTCATCAATGCCAGTGCCAGCGATACCCTGGGAGATGTACTGCAACTGACTAATACCGGGTATTCGGGGGGCAACATTTGCGCCGACATTTTCGTGTACGACCCCAACGAGGAAATCCAGGAATGCTGCAGCTGCCTGCTCACGCCGAATGACCTGAGTACGCTTTCGGTGAACCTGAACCTCTTAAGTAATACCCTGACTGGCTACGTTCCCGCCACTGGATCGATCAGGGTGGTTGCGGCCAAAACCAACGCCTCGGGTTATTGCCCGCTTCCGACCACCGCTATCACCCCGGTGAGCTATGCCATTCGCACCTGGTCCACGCACATCCAGTATGGCGGCGTAATTACTGAAACGTCTGGCCAGGATGCGCCACTCGGCAGTGCCGAACTGGGTGCACTGCAGAATGATTGCTTCGCGATTGGCCTGGACGGCAGCGGTTTCGGTATCTGCACCTGCGGCAGCGGAGACTAAGCGGTTTCGCCGCAGGGTCCGTTTATGGCGAATCAGGTTTGCCCGACTTCGAGGTGCGATCCGAGGGTCGCACCTTTCGAAGGTTTAACGCGCAGAACCGCTTCGGTTTCACTTGGGATTTGGGTACGGCCTCAGTTTTGGGTCACTTCATAGCGCGGATTGTTACGTCTCGTGAGCGGAGGAAATGCACATGAACAAGAAAAGATTACTCTCCTTTAGTTTCGCGACAGCTCTTGCAGTGTTTTTGACATTCGGAGTCAACCAGTTCGCCTTTGCCCAATGTAGCGGCAGCCCCTCTCTCGACAATATTCTCGATGGCGAAACTCCGGGATGTCTTCCCCAGTCTTTCACCCTTCAGGACCTCACCGGGCTGATCGAAAGTTTCCAACCCGCCGGTGGAGAAGTCACCTCCAGTAACGCTTTCTTTCAGGGCTTTGGTTCCAACGGCCGCACCTGTTTTACTTGCCACGAGCCACAAAATGGATGGTCCATCACCCCGAGCACCGTGCAGTCTATTTACAGCAGCACAAACGGAACAGACCCGCTGTTTGCGCCGATTGACGGCTCCAACTGCCCCAACCTGGGTGAGGCTGCTACTCAGCCCGGCCCCCAGTTCATCGCGGCCCGCGGACAGATGTTCAACCATGCCAACACGCGCATCTCTATTGATGAACCGGCGGTCCACAATTGGGTTTCGGTAACCGCAGTCGCAGATCCCACCGGCTGTGAGAACAGTCAGCTGTACGGCCTGCCCACCGGCCAGGCTTCCTTTTACCGCCGGCCTTTACCCTCAGCCAACACCACGTTCCTCTTCCCCGCGGGCGGCGGCGGCGCAAATAATATTATGTGGGATACCCGCGAGCCTAGCCTGGCGAGCCAGTTCTTCGACGCGACCAAAAACCACGCTCAGGCCAACCCACGGCAGCTTGAGGTTTTGACTCCTTCCGTCATTGCCGAGGGCGTTAATTTTCAGAATGGCCTTTTCATAGGCCAGTCTTACGACCTCTCCGCCGATGACCTCACCGGTGGCGACGGCAGCGGAGCTCTCGGCGGTGCGCTTGCGCTCACCAACGGCTCTCTGCCCTTGCTGTTCACCCACGCGCCAAAGAACGGACAGCCCGGTGAGGCGCTGGCCTTCGATATTTTCAACACGTTTAACAGCGGAGACGAGCCTTGGACAGCCGCCCAGCGCGCTTCCATCCAGCGCGGCCAGACCATTTTCAATACCACGACCTTCGAAATCACCAACGTTCGAGGTCTAAATGATGTTCCGGGCAAAGGTAATCCCTCGCTGGGTGCATGCTCGACCTGTCACAATACTGTGGACGTGGGCAACGATTTCTTCCTCACACCAAAAGCTACCGGTGTTATGGATAGCAGCAGTAATGTTCTGCCGCCGGCACCTGACTACCCCGTATTTGCCTTCCTCTGTCCGCAGGGGTCGATCACTTTTTATAGCAATCCGGTAACGTTCAAGGGAGTCGTCTACGACCAGTATGAGACCACCGACCCAGGCTTGGGCTGGATTACGGGTAAATGCAACGACCTTGGCAAAATGAAGGTACCGGCCCTTCGCGGTATAGGCGCCCGGCCACCCTTTTTCCACGGCGGCAACGTTCAGAACATGTCCGACCTGGTCAATTTCTACAACAACCGCTTTAACATTGGTCTCAGCGCCCAGGATGAACAAGATTTGATCAACTTCCTGAACTCGCTCTAGCACGAAGCTGAAGATCGGGACCCGGACCGCCGTGGCAATTTTCGGGCCGAATCAAAAAGAGTGAGCCGACAAATTGGCTAGTTAAAATTTTTGAGGCGGGGGAATCTGTCCTCAAAATAGCTTCCAATTTGGCTGTACAAGGTGCAGAGTGAGAATTAGGCAATGGCAACGGCTTTCTCCATCGGTATTCGCATTAGTGCTATTGGATTAGTGCTCTTGGAGATTGTTTGGGTCTGGATTTTCGATAGAGTACCGTTGCGCCACTATTCCGGGCAACTCCTCCCCTATGCTCGGCGGCGTAAACTCAAGGAGGAAAACAAATGCGTCGAATCACAACGCTAGTAGTGTGTACGTTAGCTTTGACTCTTTGTGCCGGGGCTGCGTTCGCAGCAAGCACCACCTACACCGACACGATGAAAGTCGATTATTTCATCAACAATGACACCGAGGGTGCCCCGTACGCGTTATTGCAATTGACCAACACCGGGTTCTCGGGGGGGAACGTTTGCGCTGATATTTTCGTGTTCGACCCCTACGAGGAAATCCAGGAATGCTGCAGCTGCCTGCTCACTCCAAATGGTCTGCGTACCATTTCGGTGTACCAACTTACGGACAACACGCTGACAGGCGCATACAACTACACTGGATCGCTCAGGGTCGTTGCGGCCAAAACCAACGCCTCGGGTTATTGCCCGCTTCCGACCACCGATATCACTCCAGTGAGCTCTGCCATTCGCACGTGGTCTACTCACATCCAATCCGGCCCCAGCAGCGGCTACTTT
>JASIKQ010000330.1 GCA_030049565.1 Candidatus Sulfotelmatobacter sp. | reverse complement strand
ACGCCGCCGCCAGTGGGATAGATGATGCCTTGCGGCAGCTTCCATCCGAGTTGCTCGGCGACTTCGTAGCCCATGGTTTTCTTGCCTTCGACGCGGTAAGGCTCTTTTGTGGTGGAAACGTCGAACCAGCCGTCGCGTCGCCACTCGGGCCTTTCTTTCAGCTCGGCGATTTTGCGAGCACAGTCGGAGATCAGGCCGTCGACCAAAGTGACCTGTGCTCCGTAGTAATCGCATTCGACGCGGTTGGCGAGCGGCACATCTTTGGGCATGAAGATATGAGCTTCGATATTGGCGGCGGCAGCGTAGGCGGCGAGCGCGCTGGCGGCGTTTCCGGCGGAAGGAATGGCTAGCTTTTTCAGACCGAAATGGCGGGCCATGGTGACCGCGACGGAGAGTCCGCGCGCTTTGAACGAGCCGGTGGGGTTCAAGCCTTCGTCTTTGATGAAGACGTTGGGAGACTCGCGGCTGCGGAGCATGGGAGTGAATCCTTCGCCGAGAGTGACCGGAGCGGCTTCGGGAAGGACAGCGTCATAGCGCCACATCGTGGGGGCAAGGGGCAAGACTGATGCCGGCGTGAAGGTTTTCTTGATGGCGGCCAGGTCGTAGCGGGCGTAGAGAACGCCGCCATCTTTGGGACAAACGGATTGGGGACGGTCGGCGGGATAATGTTCGCCGCAGCGTGTGCATTCGAGATGAGCGGGGCAAGGCACGGAGAAAGTTTAGCAGGTGCGTTTTCAGCCGCAACTCGCCGCGCCTGGTGTGAAATTAGGGCACTGCCAACGGCCGCCGTTCGAACAGCGCCGTTTGAACAATAGCTCAGTGCGTCTCCACCATAGTCTCCGCCAGCTTGTGCAGCGGATCCTGATTTACCGCTCGCGTATAAAACATGTGGCCGCCGGGAAACTCGTGCACCTGCACCCGGCCGGCGTCGCCCATGATCGGCATCTGGTCCACGGTCAGTATTGACCCCATGAACGGACACGACAGGTCATTCCATCCATGCACGATCAGCACGCGCAGCTTGGGGTCGGCCGCAACGGACTCGCGCAGGTCTGTGGCCGCGCCCTTGCGCAGGTCCTCGTCGCGGTCCCATTGCTTGTTGACTTCATACGACAGCGCCTCATAGCGAGCATCGGTTTTCCATCCAACGGTCCGCGTGATGAAGTCCACCATGGCCGTGGTGGTAGGAGCGATGATGCTCTCCAGAATCGGATCGCCCGCCTGCTGCGTGGGCGCGTAAGGAAACGGGTCGAACGAAGTCACGTTCGAGTCATACACGCTGCCGAGCAGCCCCTGGGTGCGGTGGACCTCGCGAAGATAGGCGCGAATGTCGATCCGTCCCCCGGAGAACTTCACGAACTTCGGGTCCAGCCCCGTCATTTCAGTTACGTGCGCGATCATCGCGTCGGTCACTGCCGGATCGCTGCGCCCCTTCAGCAGCGCCTGCGAGTAGTCTCCGCGCGTGTACCCGATCACTTGCTGCATGGCCTCATCAGTCAGCTTGCCTTCGGATTCCAGGTGCGCCGCCGTAATTGACGGGAGATCGATCATCCAGGGAATCGGCGACAGATTCGGGTCGCCTTTTTCCGGATTTAGATAGGGGCTAACCAGCACCAGCCCATTCATCGCCACGCCGAGCTTCGATTGCAAATAATGCGTCATTCGCGGACCGCGATATCCGCCATAGCTCTCGCCCACCAGATATTTCTTATCGAGCAGGCGGTCGTTCTTCACCAGCCACTTGTAGATGACCAGAGACAGGTACTCGATGTCCGGCGTCGGCGTATAAAAAAGCTTCTTAGTTTCCTTCTCGTCCACCAGAGAACGCGAAAATCCGGTGCCGATCGGATCGATAAATACCAGGTCGGTAAAGTCGAGCCACGTGCCGGGATTGTCGATCAGCGTTGCCGGGTCCGAAGGAGAATCGCCCTCGTTGCCGAACACCACGTGCTTCGGCCCAATCGCTCCCAGGTTCAAATAAACGGAAGAAGCGCCCGGCCCGCCATTCAGAGCAAACGTGACCGGCCGGTGCGTGGCGCTGCCCTTGTTTTCGCCTTTTCCTTCGCTTTTCGCATCGGCTTTTCCGTCGGTTTTTCCTTCATCGAGCGTGTACGCCGTGTACATCACCACGCCGCTGGTCTTTTCGTCTTTGCTTTTCAGCTCAATCGTGCCCACAGTCGCCGTGTAGTGAAGCGTCTTGCCATTGACCGTAACGGTCTGCGCCACAGACTTGTCAGCCGGTAGAGGATTCTTGATCGGTTCGGCAGGTTTTGACGCCGCAGGAGTTGCGCTGGCATCCGTCGGCTGAATAGCAGGTTCGCTATGCTGAGCGAACGCAGGAAGAACGAGTAATAGGAGTGCAAGAGGAATATCGCGTAGAGTCATGCGGAATATCTTACCCTGAAGGGCTGCGAATGTCCGAAGCAGCACGGAGCGCACACCTCACTAGCCGTGTGTGGGGTCAATGAGGGATAACGCCCCGTTAGCAACAGCTATCGTCTCCCGCGCTTGGGTTTGCAAACGCAGCCGCGACGGTAGCGACCCATCTGGCCGGGTGGGCTTGCAATTGACTCAACCAAAACAGACTGTCTCTGCTTCGCGATGCGCTTGGCCTGAAACGCCATCGTCTTCGCGAACCCGATCGCGTGAGTTTCGTGCAAATTGATCCGTTCTTGCCTATACGGCGCAGCCCCACAGGCGTACTTAGAGACAACGAATGCTCGTGTCAGGTTTCCTCGGTTGCGCGCCTTTGGTGCAGCAGCGTCTGGAACGAGAATCTGAATGGCCATAGAATGCTTTAGCGCGCGCGGGGGATAGTTATGCGTTGCGCTCGCCCAAACAGGATTCCGGTTTCCACTTCAACCGCCTCCCCGTCCCGCTGATACGGTTTAAACTTCCATTGCTTCAGCGCATCGCCGATCGTCTTTGCCTGATCGGAAAAAGCGCTGATGAAGTGAATGTGTTTTATCTTGCCTTGTTGATCAATGATGATTCGCACCGGGACCGGATTGAACTGGTGCTGGGTGAAAACGGGATCGACGCGCGCCAGCACATTGTCGCCCTCCGCATAATCTTTGACACA
>JASIKQ010000329.1 GCA_030049565.1 Candidatus Sulfotelmatobacter sp. | reverse complement strand
CGCCCCATCCCGGCATATCTTCGGGGTAGTTCGCGGGACGCAGCACGCGCCGCTGGGGTCCGCGTCCGTTGCCTTCGACCATCTGAAAATAATCGATGATCTCGCGCTTATCCCAGATGTGGTTGCCGGTGGTAATGACATCGATATTCAGCTCGAGCAATTCTTCCGCGAGCGGAGGAGTAATGCCAAATCCTGCGGCTGCATTTTCGCCGTTAGCAATGACCAGATCGATCGACTGGTCGCGCACAATTCCCGGCAGCCGGTCTTTCACGATCGTTCGTCCCGGTCGTCCAAAAATGTCGCCGATAAAAAGAATGCGCATGCCCAACATCAGCTACCGCAAGAACTGGATCAGTCTCACGGGCCAAATTTCGATGGTAACACGCGGATCTGCGCAGGTTAGATTTACGCAGGCGGCGGCATTTAAGTTTTCGCATTCCTTCGGATTCACATATGCTCGCGTCTATGCGTTAATCGTGGAATCGCGGCCATAGGGGGCCCTAACATGGTTCGGCGCGCCCTCAACGCAAGATTTCCCATGCTAGACTGAAGACATCTCCCACCCATAGGTGAACCATGAAATTCGGCGTCATCATTTTTCCCGGCTCCAACTGCGACCATGATGCTTACTGGGCGATTCAGCAGGTGGCAAAGCAGCCGGTGACATTTCTATGGCATGAGTCGCACGACCTGGAGAATTGCGATGCCATCATCGTTCCGGGAGGCTTTGCCTTCGGCGATTATCTGCGCACCGGGGCGATTGCGAAATTCTCTCCCGTAATGGAGTCGGTGCGACGCTTTGCCGATGGCGGAGGATTGGTGCTGGGAATCTGCAATGGATTTCAAATCCTCTGCGAGGCCGGGCTGTTGCCCGGAGCGCTAATGCGCAACACCGGACTGAAATATGTTTGCAAGCCGGTGCACGTGCGGGTGGAGAATGCCGCGACGCCTTTCACGAATTCTTGCGCGCAAGGTGAGGTTCTAACCATCCCGATCGGGCACATGGAGGGAAACTACTTCTGCGACCAGGCCACGTTGGAGGAATTGCATCGCGAGAATCGCATTGTGTTTCGCTACTCGACTACGGGAGGCGAGATTTCGGCGGCTGCGAATCCCAACGGGTCGCTCGACAATATTGCCGGCATCTGCAATGCCAGCGGGAATGTGCTGGGGATGATGCCGCACCCGGAGCGGGCCTCGGAGCCGGAGCTGGGCACCATCGACGGCATAAGGATTTTCCATTCCATGGCCGGAGCGATGGTCAGCAAGTAAATTCTTCCCTAAGCCTCGAGCTTTCCGACTTGGTTATTAAATTCTGTTTGATTAATGCCAACGCTCGGTGTTAGTGTCTCCGCGAAAGCGCTTCTCCCATTCACCTAACTGAATGTACTGACGTGCGAGAAAGCACGGGGAGGAGTGTGTTTGATGACCAGTAAGCAGATTCTCGACGCCTTTTCTGAGACTTTAATGCAGGACGACCGGATCCTCAGCTCGCGAGAGCGGGAGCTGCTGACCAGTATCCTGCAAAACTCCAGGACCATCTCCAGTAACGACCCCCAAGTTCAATCCGCAGTTGATGCAGCGATCTCGCGGTCTGTCGGGGAAACCGTAGCGCAACGCGCCTTTGCCCTGCTAGGCAGCAGCATAGTGGAGCAGATACTGGCGGGCTCGGGGATCGCCGCTACGTTAGATGACGGGGCGACCATGGCTCGCGGCCCGCAACCCCCGACACACAAGCCAATGAAGGATCAGCCGGCTCCGCAACCGCCCAGTGCGCCGCAACCGCCCTCGGTAAAACGGCCTCCGATGAAGGATCAGCCCGCTCCTCAACCCCCGAGCGCACCGCAGCCACCTTCGGTGAAACGGCCCCCAATGAAAGATGAACCCGCTCCTCAGCCACCCAGCGCACCACAACCTCCTAGCCATGGCTTGCGATCGATAACCGTGAACCAGTTGGCGACTGCGGGTGAGTCCTCCGGCAGCATTGGAGTTCTGGATACACCTGCCTCGGTTCGCGCGCAACGCGTCGTGCTGGACGAATTTTTGGCTCCCCAGGAACTGGAGGAGCTTGTCGCGTACACGTTGCAACACGAAGCCGATTTCCAGACCAGCGCAGTAATTTCGCCCGCCGGAGATCCGGGGGCGATAGATAACCACCATCGGCGCTCGCGCGTACTGATGGACTTGGGAAAACATGAACGTGTGATTCTGGGGCGGATTCAGCCAGTGTTGCCGCGTGTGCTGGATCAGCTCGGCATGGAGCCATTCGCGGTAACACACGCCGAGGCCCAGATCACGGCAAGCAATGATGGCGACTTTTTCGGACCGCATCGCGACGATGCGCAGGAAATGATCGCATCCCGCCAGCTTACCTTTGTTTATTTCTTCCATCGCGAGCCGCGCCAGTTTGAAGGCGGGGAGTTGCGGCTGCACGATTCGCAGGGGAACTCGCCAAGCGGCAGTTACCACGCGATCGCGCCGCAGCAGAACCAGATTGTGTTCTTCCCGTGCTCGATTTTGCACGAGATTGCACCGGTCGAGTGCCCATCGGGCGCATTCGCCGATAGCCGCTTCACGCTAAACGGATGGCTACACAATTAAGAGACTCCGCCTGGCTGGAGTGGATTGCCAGCTTGATGGGGATGGGGCCGCGTAGAACGCTGACCGCGGCTCTGTCTCCAGGGCAGTTCCATTGCCTGCTCGAGGAGCTGCCGCTGCACTTGATCCCCGCGCATGGGATGCTGCGCAAACAGGAGTTCTCTCGCCAACAGCTTTTCCTTAATCCCGACTGCCTGTTGCTTTCTGCCGCGAAAGTGCCGGCGGAATTGGAGACGCATCGGCACCTGTTGGAAAAATTCAGTTGGCAGGAAACGATCGCTTGGGTTCGGGACGCCGCTTTCGGTTCTCTGCAACCGTTTTGGCTCGGACCGCGGTTGGAGGCCATTGTCGGTCGTTTTCGGCCTGGCGAGCCCGTGGACGATTCCCTTCCCGTGGATGATTGCCTGCTGCTGGCGCAGGCTGGAATTCTGACCACGACTGAGCTTAGAGAACGCCGGTTTGCGAACTGGACCGAAATTGTGCGCAGAGGGCGACTAGAGTTTCGAGAGAGAAATTATTTTCCGTTGAGGAGCTTGATCCATCCCTTCCATGTTGCCGCATTGCGCCGCTATTACCGGCATGAGATTAGGCGGGGCGCAATTCGCCTGGGTGACCATCAAAGTTCGCGCCGCTATGTGGCGCACAACGAGAGCGTGGCGCGCTATTTTCATTGCCAGATTGCCAATGCCGTCAGCGCGATCGTGGGCGAGCCAGTGAAGCCTTCTTACGTTTATCTCGCGTCCTATTTGGGTGGGGCCGAGTTGAAGAAACACACGGATCGCGAACAGTGCGAATTCAGTGTGACCTTATGTCTGGATTTTGCTCCTGAGCCCGCGCTGGCAACGCCCTGGCCAATACAGCTCGACACTCCTCAGGGCGGCGTGACTGTGTACCAGGCGTTGGGCGACGGACTGGTCTACCGCGGGACACAAGTTCCTCATTACCGCGCACCTCTTGCGGAAGGATACACATCAACTTCAATCTTTTTTCATTACGTGCCCCAGGATTTCTCAGGAACGCTGGATTAGGCGAAAGCTCTTTAAGCACAAGTTCGTGAAGAAATGCCACGGCGCACAAAGAACGGAGTTACCGCAGGCCCGAGATCACGTACAGAACGGAAAAGACCTCGGAGTAGCTGTAGGCAAAACGGGAGGCGTCGCGGGTCATAACTACAGGAGCAATGGTTACGACGCCGGCAGTCGACTCGGGGCGCAATTCCTGAACCACAGTTTTTCGCCCAGTCGCTAATTCCACTTTCATGACCCTAATTGGAACCTGGCCGGGACTGTAACCGTAAAATGCAGAGTTATCTTCGGACCATTGGAGTTGGACAAAACCAGGTTCAAGACCAGGGATAGGGCGCCCTTGACCTCCCGAGATCGGGTATACCGCGATTTTTCTATCAACATCAGCATGTACAACAAGTTGTCCATCGGAAGAGACTACACCATTGGTGATGCCTTCGGGGGTGATTGGAAACGGCTTGCCTCCGTCGAGACTCACGATGTAGCAGCGCACGGCATGGCCTGGTTCGTTGCCGTTGACGGTGATGTGCTTGCCGTCAGCCAGGAAGTGTGCAGTGCCGTTGTAAATTTGCTCCAAACCCGGAATGGCAAGCGTACGAGCCTGACCTGCCCCGATCGGAACCAACTTCACCTCTCCGGGTTTGCCTGGCAGAATTGAGATAGCCCATTTGCCATCGGGAGAAAGCATGCCGCCGCTTCCTTCGCCCAACTGAATCGGCGGTGAGCCGTCGATTTTGCGAAGCGCAAGAGAATAATGCTTACCAGCCGCTTCGCTGGCGTCCTCGAATAAGACGTATTGCCCATCGCGGGAAACATCCTTGGCGATGCTCCAATCGTGCCAGGAGAGATCGATCGGTTTGCCGTTGCGAGCAGTGGTGGCCATCGCCAGCCTCTCCGAATCCAGGCTGATGAGCACACGGCCATCCGGTGCAATGTCCAGCAGTCTCATGCCGCCGGGCAGATCGAGAATTCTGCGGATGCCTCCGGCCAGATTCACTGCTAGCAGGTTGCGATTGATGCCCTTCTCAACCGCGGTCAGCCAGACTTCTCTGCCATCCGGACTCCACGCCAATCCGTAAGCGGACTCCCATTCGGAGGAACGCAGAACTATGTTGCCCGCGATGTCCATCACAACGATCGAGCCGCGGTCATCCCAGAGTGCAGGATGGTC
>JASIKQ010000328.1 GCA_030049565.1 Candidatus Sulfotelmatobacter sp. | reverse complement strand
CGCTCCAAAGACTACACCAACTCCTGCGCAAAGCAAGCCCACGCTGGCCAACTCGGGCGGCCTGATCAGCGAGGCGATCACGCTCTACGACTACATGAGTGCGGAACGTCAGATCGACGACATCATTCGCGAAACGGATAACACCCGCGATGTCGCCGACCGCCTGCGTACACCGCTTCGCACTGCCTTGCGCGCGACGATTCAGCAGAGCCAAACCCTCGGCAGCCAGCAAACCGCGACAAATCCCCAGCAACTCCAGGCCGAACGCCAACAATTCGAGCAACTCACCGAGCGCTTTAAACAGCTTTCCAATGTGATGCTGCCGCTGAGCCAGGAGATCATCGTACTCAACAACAGCGCAACCAATTTTGAGGAGTGGCGCGGCTCGATCTCACGCGAATCCCGGTACGTTCTGCGCTCGCTGCTGCTGCGGGTCGTCGGAATCGCCATCGCGCTTGCCGTGATCCTGATTCTTTCCGAAATCTGGCGGCGCATCACCTTCCGCTATATCAAAGATCCGCGCCGCCGCCGCCAATTTCTGGTTCTGCGCCGCATTATCATGGGATTTCTGTTCGTGGTCGTGCTCATTCTCGGCTTCGTCAGCGAGTTCAGTTCGCTCGCCACGTTTGCCGGATTCATCACCGCCGGTATCGCTGTCGGCTTGCAAGCGGTTCTGCTTTCGGTGGCCGCGTACTTCTTCATTATCGGCCGCTATGGCATTCGCGTCGGCGACCGCATCAGCGTTGCTGGCATCACCGGAGACGTCGTCGATATCGGCCTCGTCCGCCTTTACCTCATGGAGTTGGCGGGCACGGGCTTGGATTTCTACCCCACCGGGCGGATTGCGGTATTCTCCAATGCAGTTCTTTTTCAAACCGGGACGCCACTATTCAAACAAATCCCGGGCACCGAATATGCCTGGCATGAAGTAGTCGTAACCATTGCGCCGAGCGGCAATCACAAGTTGGCACAGGAGAAACTTGTCGCCGCGGTCAACTCGGTTTATTCGCAATATCGGGAGGCCATCGAACGCCAGCACAAAGACATCGAACGCCGTGTAGATATTCAGATTGACGCGCCTCGCCCCGAAGCACGCCTCCAGTTCGCCGATGCAGGCCTGGAACTGCAGGTCCGCTATCCGGTGGAAATTCGCAGGGCGCCGGAAATTGACGAGAAGATGACGCGAAAAGTGTTGGAGTTGGTCGATAGCGACGCCGAGTTGAAATCCGTCGTCACCGGGACCCCGAAAATACGCTCGGCTGTAAAGGGCTGAGTGGCCCCACGCCAATGCTGGCTGTCGAAAAAGCCCCGCTTTTGCGCAGACGGTCAAACCCGGAAATCCGGCATTGCATCTTCCCTGCTCGCCGCACGAAAATACCTCCATGCCCATCCATGCCATCTTCTGGGACGTTGGCGGCGTCCTGCTCACCAATGCCTGGGACCACAACGAACGCCACGACGCACTCGAGCACTTTCATCTCGATGCGGAAGAGTTCCTCGCCCGGCACGAGATGGTGGTTTCGTCCTTCGAGCGCGGAAAAATTTCTTTGCAGGAATATCTCGATCGCACAGTGTTTTACCGTAAGCGCTCGTTCACCCGCGAAGAGTTCCACAACTTCATGTTTTCGCTATCGCAGGCAAAACCCGAGGTTCTTGCCTTCGCGCACGCGCTCGCCTCTTCCGGCAAATACCTGATGGGAACCATCAACAACGAATCCCGCGAGCTCAATCTGTATCGCATCGACAAGTTCGGCCTGCGCGAAATCTTTCGCCTGTTCTTCAGCTCCTGCTTCGTCGGCCTGCGCAAGCCGGAAAGCGGAATCTACCGTTTGGCGATCGACACCACGCAGATCCATCCCGAAGATTGCTGCTTCATCGACGACCGCGCGTTAAACTTGGAGTGCGCCTCAGTCCTGGGTATGAGAACCATCCAGATCCAGTCGCTCGATCAATTGCGGGACGACTTGAGCAAGATGGGAGTGCAACCGTAGGTGAATGGTCTGCAATGGAAAGAAATTCATCTAGGGTGAAACGGGTTACCCTGTGAAACCCTGTGTTTCCCCGTGGTTCAAGGTTTCCCGCCTTACCCCGTCCAGCGGGCAGGCTCATGGAGCAACTCTGCGGCGAAAAAGGTTTTACTTCCGCGGCTTGGCCGGCGAAATCGCCGCCTTGGCGAAATCCGACTCCGCTCCTGAAAGCGTCAGATCGCTCGACCAGCATTCGGAAACCAGTTTCCAGTCTCCGCTGCTCTGCCGCGCGAACACCCACAGATATTTGCCGCGGTCTTCGCGGCGTTTGCCCACGGTTCCCGGAACCAGTGCGCTGTAGCGCCCGACTTCATGCGCAAGATCGCCGGAAACTTCTACGCGGATAGGATCGAGCGCCACTTCACCGAGACCCGCTTCGAGCGCACCGTGAAAGAACTCGCGCAGCGCCATCGTGCCCCGAATCGGTGGAAGATTGGTGCGCAGCACCAACGCGTCCGGAGAATACAATTCCAGCAGCTCATCCAGTTGCCGCATATTGCACGCCAGCATCCATTCCTGCGTCAGTCGCCGAACCGCTGCTTCGCCGCGCGTCATGGGCTCACCCTTGGCTGCGGACGCGATACGCAGACGGTCGGCTTCGCGCGCGCTCTCCGCACTACTGGCACGCGGGGTGTAGGCGGCAGGTTCCTGCCCGCCCTGAAAGTAGTGATGATGATAGTGGTGATGATAGTGATGCACCGCCGCAGCGGGATTGGAAGCGTGAACCTCCTGCGCAGCTTCCGGCGAAGCGTTGTTCTCACCGCGACTTGCAACCGCAGGCGATGCCGGCGAGAAATCGCTTGACTGCGCCGGCTCGCTGCCCAGCGTAACTCCGCAGCCGCCGCAGAACTTGCTGCCCTCCCGATTGCGGTGTCCGCAAGTTCGGCACGGAACCCCGGCCTCGGCTCGCCCGGTCTGAGTCTCGAAAGCGGCATTCTCCGCCGCCGTTTCCACGTCAGCTTCCATCGTTAATTGCCGCATGGCTTGTAACGCCGCCGCGATGGCTTGCTGATCGGGCTTCGGCCGCCGCATCTCCGGATAGAGCCGCTGATAGATCTCGCCCAGCGCCGGATTATGTGGACCGATCGACGGAATGGGCTCCGATTCCTGCACCACGCCGGAGCCGCGAAGATTGGGTTTCTTATCCTTATCCACAATTTCACCGGGAGGAGTTGCTCAGCTCATTTTAGCAGCCCGTGCAAACCATCTACCGTTGTCACTGTTCTTGCCGCCGGGAAAATTCGATCTTGCCTTCCGCTTCCGTAGGCACGCCATTGCAGGTCGCGGGACGGTAACGCCACGTCCTTACGGTTCGCAACACATTGCGGTCGCCAAGCGCACCTCCGCTTTGCAGGATCAGCGGACTGTGTATGCGCCCGTCAGTTCCTACGATGAAGCTAACTTTGACCTTCTGGCCGAATCCCGCGGAAGCGAGCAGCGATTCCGGAGTCGCCAGAGCTTGGGGTGGTTGGGAATCCTCGCATCTGCTCCGCACGCTCGATCTCGGTACTTCGGAGAATTCGGCTGAGCGCCGAAGACCTGCCCAGGCTTGGCGTTCACGATCATTGAGCAGCGCCGAATGCGTAGCCGCAACCGAGATCTGCACGGAAGCCGAACATGGCGCGGCGAAAGCGAGAATCAACAGCCATGGCCGGATGCGGAGCACTTGCAGTAGACCTCCCACGCGAATCAGAACAGCGAGAATCAGAGCAGGGGAAGATAAACGGAGATTAACGGCAACTTGAGGGCCAGCACCTGGACCGATTAAGTGCAGTATTATCAGCTTCCGTTGTGACACTTACACTTCTTGCAGGACTGCGGATGTGAAGCCAATTGCATATTTCAAGCTGACGGACTTCACGATGCTCCTTGGCTTACCGCTTCGGCCCAGAATGCAGTTTCAACAGCGTGATCTCGGGAGGGCAATTCAGCCGCATGGCTACCTCGATGGTTCCGAGGCCGGCATTGGTATGGAGCCAGAGCGGGCCGACGCGATACGTTCCCAGATAGTACTTCCTTGCCAGCGGTGGCAAATACAAGGGCGGAAGCAACGGGAGTCTGATCTGTCCGCCATGCGAATGTCCCGAAAGTTGGAGATCGACCGGAAACCTCGCAGCTTCGTCGGCGAAATCAGGTTCGTGGGCGAGCAAAATCACGGCTTCATCGCCCGGCACGCCACGCAACGCTTTCCAGAGATCGTCGGTATGGCTCAATACGTCACCCACGCCCGTCAGCCAGATGCGACCGCCATCGCGCTCAATCGGCTCCGAGCGATTGGCCAGCACCGGGATGCCTTCAGCTTGCAGCAGTCGCGTCACCACCCTGTGATCCGTGCCTTCATCGTGGTTGCCGAGCACTGCCCAAAGTCCGAGAGGAGCCGTCATCTGACGAAGAAGGCGCGCGCATGGTTCGGCATCAAAGGCGGCTTTTTCCCGATTCCCGAATGAGGGCTTGGTAACAAAATCCCCGGTGAGCACGATCAAGTCGGGATGCAGATCGTTGACCATGGGAATTGCCGCATGCAAGGGATGCACCGAGAACAATGGGTCGTAATGGAAATCGCTCAGCAGGGCAATCGTGAAACCGTCCATGCGTTGCGGCCAGCGCCGGAGGAAAAATTCCCGCCGAACGATTTGCGGACGATTGGGCTCGAGCAGCAGGGAATCTCCCACGAGCGCAGCCGCGCCGGTGGCGGCTGTGCCGAGAAGGAAACGGCGTCTTGTCGTGGGGATCGAAGGCAAACGGTGACTATTCCGGAGCGATTGGCGGCAACAAACGCCTTCTTTCAGGATAACCGAACCCTAAACCGGAGCGCACGAAGACCTCATTCAAAAACTGAATGTCGCCAGCAGATCGATGCGGCGATTCGCGGGCGAGGTAGAGAACGGTCCGCTTTGAATCTGGTTGGATGTGTCAAAAAAATGCGAACCCAAAATGCCGCTGGGATCGGCCAGATTCACCTTATTGAAGATGTTCCGAGCCGAAACCCCGAAGCTGACATTGTAGCGGCGGTCGGAGGTGCTGGGCAGCCCAATCGGGCCACCACCGCCGAAAAGCGGCCCACCGCGCCTGCCACCCCCACGGCCTCCGCCCGGCCCTCCGCCCTGGTTTCCGGCGCCCTTCCCTACACGTGGGCCGAAGCCGAAGCTCTTGGTCAGCCGCGCGTTCAAAGTCACGTGCGAAGGGCCGCTGGCATAATTGATCGGAATAATTTTGCTGCTGGCGGTCGGTGCGGCATTGAAATTCCCCAGCACAGTGCAGTAAATGTTCGCGGCCGTGCAACTGGCTCCGGCGGGAGCGAATGCGGGACGATCATTGAAAATCGAGTCGTTGTTGAGATCGTTGAACGTCGTGATATTGAAGGGAATGCCGGAACCGGCGACAAAGAATGGACTAAAGCGGAAGTTCATGGGCAGAGCGACCGATCCTCCCAGGAATACGCGGTTGCGGATATCGAAGGAGGCCCTCCCGTAATCGGCACTGATGTTGTAGGAGTTCGAAGGGAAGCTGGAAACACCTGACGTGTCGCTATTCACGTAGTTCAGCACATAGAAGCCAAAAACCTGCACCCTGGAGCCCATGCGTATATTGGGATTGACGATCAATTGAGTTTGGCGGAAGACGGCTTCGGAAACGTATCGATACAGATTCTCAGTCGGGATTGGGCAATTAGGGCTGCACGGCGTTCCGGGATAAGGAGCGTCCGCGTTGATAGTGAGTAA
>JASIKQ010000327.1 GCA_030049565.1 Candidatus Sulfotelmatobacter sp. | reverse complement strand
GCCGGAATTGATTTTTGGAAGACCGAGCAGAGTAAGCAGTAGCGGCAGTAAGGCGGCGACGCTACGTCGGCAATATTTGGGAATGTTGTGCCAGGTATTTTAAGACGAGGTATTCGAAGAGCTATTTTGAAGCTGTTTGAAGAGGCGCGGCTTCAGCCGCGCCGAAATCCTTGCCAAATGATGAAGGTTTCGCCCCTGAGGGAACACGGGGTCACGTTGAGTTCAATAATTTCCTGCATGCCTGGGAGGGTGAATGTCGAAGAACAAAGGTTTAAATCGGATTGCATGGCTCACCATAGCGCTCGTAATCTTCGCCGTCCCGCTCCTGCGCTCGCAAGATACGTCCAGCAAGAAAGACACATCGCCAGCTAAGGATGATTCTTCGAAACAGGAAGCCAAACAGGAATCTCCCTCGACCTCAGTCGCTCCCGCCGTTGTCGAGATCACGCCGAAGGCGCTCGATGTTCACGTCGGCGAAAAAGTCAAATTCAGCGCCGCCGCCAAAGATGCCGCGGGCAACCCCATCGATGAGAAGCCTTCCGTCTGGTTTGCCGCGCCTTTCGATGTCGCCGGCGCCGATGAAAATGGAGAGGTGGCATTTCACGCGCCTGGCATTGTCACCGTCGGCGCTGTGATCGCCGGCAAGACCGGCTACGCCACGGTCAACGTTGCCAACCCAAAGGTTGCTGGCATTGAAATCGAGCAGCCTGCGTATCCAGTCGTGGTTGGAAGCGCGGAAAAACTTACGGTTATCACGCGCACATCCGATGGCAAACCTCGCACCGGCGCCCCCATTCAATGGACCTCTGAAAAACCGTCCATCGCCAGCGTCGATGCTGCTGGCATGGTGACCGGTCTCGCCCCCGGCAGCGCCACCATCAAAGCCACATCCGACGAGGCCAGCGGCACGGTTACCTTTCAAGTGATTCGCGACTCGGTGCGCAAACTAACCGTGAAGCCGGCCACTACCGAAGCACGCACCGGCGACGTGCTTCACTTCACCGCCTCAGCCATCGAAGCCGGCGGAGTTCGCTCGAACACTACTCCCGTACGCTGGTCCATCGGCGGTGAAGGAGCTGAAGTCTATCCCGACGGTGCCTTCGTCGCCGAAAAAGCCGGCATTTACGTCATCACCGCCAGCAGTGGACAGCACAGCGCGGCAGCATCCGTTGTAGTGCGACCGCGCAATGTCGAACGCGAAGTCGAAGTCGTTGCCCACGTCCCCATGCCAGATCTTCAGATGTCCGAAGAATGGATCATCGGCCATCATGCCTATCTCGCCACGGTCGCCGACAAGCTCTTCACCTACGACATTTCCGACCCCGCCAACCCGAAACTTCTCGACACTCTTAAAGTTGACGCGCGGCTCATCAACGACGTCAGCACCACGCCCGACGAAAAAATCGGGGTCTTCACTCGCGAAGGAGCTTCCAACCGCAAGAACGGCATCGTTTTCCTCGACACCACCGACGCTGCGCACCTGAAGGTTCTTTCCGAATACACGGCCACCGTCACCGGCGGCGTGCACAGCGCCTACATCGACGGTCATTACGTCTACATCACCGACGACGCTACCGGCTCGCTGCGCATCATCGATTTTCAGGATCCCAAACATCCCAAAGAAGTCGCTCGCTGGCAAACCGAAAATCCAACGGTGGTCACGTTCGAAACCAAAATGGGGTCGATGACCAGCGGCCGCTACCTGCACGATTTGCAAGTAAAAGATGGCCTCGCCTATCTCGCCTACTGGCGCGACGGACTCATTATTCTCGATGTCGGCAATGGGATGGCGGGAGGCAGCCCCGAGAATCCGATCCTGGTCAGCCAATACCGCTTCAACCACTACGAACTCTATGGCGACGGCTGGCTCGCTGGGACGCACAGTGTCTTCCGTTACAAGAACTATTTATTCGTCGGCGACGAAGTTTTCCCAGCCATTTTTGAGCTCGAAAACCGCGACCGCATTCCTGTCCGCGCCATCTGCCACGTCATGGACGTCAGCGATCTCAAACATCCTAAAGAAGTGGCCTGGTATGAAGTTCCGGAGGGCGGGTCGCACAATTTCTGGGCCGCCAACGACATGCTCTACGAAGGCTATTACAGCGGCGGCGCGCGTGTGCTCGATATCTCTGGCGAACTGCGCGGCGATCTCTATCGCCAGGGGCGAGAAATCGCCCGCTTCTGGACCGGCGATGCCAAGGGCTTCCGCCCGAACTTGCCATTCACCTGGGGTGGCCAGCCGTGCTCGGTCAAGTGCGACAGCGACCTGCTCAACAGCCTGATGTATTTCAACGACATCCACTCCGGCCTGTGGATCACGAAATTGGGCGCGCCCAAGTTCGAAGGCTCAGCCAGCTCTCCGCCGGTTCGAAAGAGCGAGCAGACGATACACTAGGGCATAAACAGCGACACGCAAAATTTTGTCCAGCCCGCTGTGGCCGATTCGCAGTCTAATATAGATATAGATATAGGCCGCCCGGCGAGGCGGGCATACATGGGGACGATGTCTGTGAACAACAAGACGGCAGCCGCGAAGTGTCGCGTGCGGCGATTTGCGATAGCTCTGCTGTTGGCTTTCGCGTGCCTGATGATCCCGGCCGTCGCCCAATCGCAGCCCCAACAGCAGGCGCCATCATCCGGCGCCCAGACTCAATCCCAGCCCACACAAGATTCGAGCATCCCTGACGCGCCCTCGACGGTGCAGCCGCCAGCGCCGGCTCCCGAACCCCCGCCCGTCGCGCGTCCCGAGCCCAAAAAGCCAGTCGAACGAGATCCCTGGACGAACCAGCCGATCAATCCCCCGATAAACCCGCCTTCCGATCAAACGGCGCCGCCCGGCGGTGACTCGGCTTCGAGCCAAGGCAATCCTCCGCCTCCGCCCATGCCGCCGGTGAAAACGGTGCCTCCCGGTACTTCGAACAAGCAGGGCTCGAACTCGCAAGAGCAACTCTTGACGTTTGTCGTCCACACCAATTTTGTGCAGATTCCTGTCACGGTCAAAGATCATCATGGGCGCCCCGTCGACGATCTTCTCTCCACCGATTTCACGGTCAAGGAAAACGGCGTACCCCAAAAGCTGACGTTTTTCAGCTCCGATCCGTTTGCGCTCTCCGTCGCTATCGTCATCGATCTCGGCATGCCCGATGCAGCCGTGCAGCAGGTCAATCAAACCTTCCCGGCTCTGGTCGCTGCCTTCGCACCCTTCGATGAAGTCGCGCTCTACACTTACAGCAGCACGGTCAGCCAGGTCACGGACTTCATGGCCGCCAACCGCAAGATGACCGCGCTATTGGCGCAGATGAAAACCGAACGCGGCTACAACAATGGCCCTCCTGTTTTAAGCGGCCCGCTTGCGCCCAACGGCCCCATCGTCAACAACATTCCTGTCGGCCAGCCCACCGAGCCCGTGTACACGCCGCAGAAAGAATCGCACGTGCTCAATGACGCCATTTTGCAAGCTGCGCTCGACCTCGGCAAACGCCCCCGCGACCGCCGCAAGATTATCTTCGTAATCAGCGATGGGCGCGATTCCGGCAGCAAGGCCAGCTACCGCGACGTGCTGCGCGTGCTGCTCACCCGCGGCATCGAAGTCAAAGCCGTGGGCGTGGAAGGCGCAGCGGTTCCCCTCTTGCGCAAACTCGAGCAACTGCATATTCCCGACCAGGGCCGCAGCGACATTCTTCCCAAATACGTTCACGCCACCGGAGGCGGCGACGTCTACTCGGAATTGTCGGCCCGCTTGCTCGAAGACGTTTATTCCGAAGCCATGATGGAAGCCCGCAACCAATACACCCTCGGCTACTATCCCGCCCCGCTCAAGGTGCCCACCCGCGCTGCGTATCGATCCATTGAAGTCATCGTGCACCGTCCGGGCCTGAAAGTCGTCGCCAAAGACGGCTATTATCCGGTGCTTTCGGCCAGCCGATAGCAAAGGGGCGTACGTTCCTTTTCGCGTACCAGTCGGCCACGAAGAGTGCACGCAGGCCTACCGGTAAGACACTCAGGAAGCGGATCGCTTCGTCAATTTCAAGGCGGCGACGAAAAGCCTGGAGAACACCTTGGACCATCGTGTATGCCTGATTGGTCGTTGTCAGACCTGCGGCGTCCCGGGCATCCGTTAGAAGCTTGTAGAAGTCATCCGTTGCCGCTGATATTCCGAAGGGACAGGCATCGCTCGCGCTCGTTGGTCTCGCAGTGGAGTTCTTGATTTTAATAAATATTTGGACGCGCCGGTCATGAGCTTGTTGTCGGGTGGCTATAAATCCCGGTCACACCCATCCAACGGCCGAGGCTCTAGTTTAAAGGGGGTAACCTGAGTAACCTGCCCCGCATCCCGCCCCTGTGATATAAAAGCCCGAAGCCCCCATATAGGGAAGATTTTGCGCAGGCTGCGCCCATGGGACCGTGTGTCGCCCGCGCTTTTCGAGGAAAGCCTTGAGTTTCATTAACTTCGCCGCCCGCGAAATCAATTGCAAGATCGTCTACTACGGCGCCGGTTTGGGCGGCAAAACCACCAACTTGCAGCTGATCTATCAGAAGACGGCGGAGCAGCAGAAGGGCAAGATGATCTCCCTTGCCACCGAAACCGAGCGTACGCTGTTCTTCGATTTCCTTCCGCTCGATCTCGGCTCAGTGCGCGGCTTCAAAACCCGCATCCATCTCTACACCGTTCCCGGGCAGGTTTTCTACGATGCCAGCCGCAAGCTGATTTTGCGCGGCGTCGATGGCATCGTCTTTGTCGCCGACTCGCAGGAACAGCGCATGGATGCCAACATCGAAGCTCTCGACAATCTCATGTCGAATTTGCAGGAGCACGGTTACGACTTCCACAAGATTCCTTATGTGCTCCAGCTCAATAAGCGTGATCTGCCCAACATTCTTCCCGCCGAGACGCTAAGCAAGGAACTTCGCAAGAAGAACGAGCCTGTGGTCGAAGCTGTGGCCTTCCAGGGGACTGGCGTTTTCGAAACCCTGAAAGAGATCGCGAAGCAAGTTCTCACCGAACTCAAAGCCGGTGGGTAATTGTACTCAAGTTCAATTCAAGGGAAGTGCGGAATTAAACTTGTCCGCTACCAAAAAACTCGAGAGCGTCCGAAAATTCCCCCAACTTTAATGAGAGTCCAGCCGATTCCTAAAAAAATTTTGCCAACCTCAGCATTTTTTACCTTGCGCTTTAATAAGAAAGTACTATCCCTTTAACCTCCACAAACCAAATAAAGTTGCAGCCATGAAGCTGCTAAAATGTTTACAGATGAATCTAAACGGGTGGAGGTATCGACGATGAGAACGGATGTTTCAAAACCCAACAGCCCGAACCGGCTGGTTAACGGGCCACGCCAGGACGATGAAAAATGGGACACAATGGTTAACGGGCCACGCCAGGACGATGAAAAATCGGAGCGAGCGGTCAATGGGCCGCGCGAGGAGGATGAAGAGCGGGAAACTGCCGCCTAACGCCCGGCGGGAAACATAGGCTCAGCCATGGCGATCGAAGAACCAGATCACCTTATTTTGTAACCACCGGAGTCGTTTTCGTTATCTACGCTGCGCAAACTGATGTTTTGAAAAAAGGCGCCGGATTTTTGCCGGCGCCTGAACGCTCGCGAGATGCGGAGTCTGGCGAGTCTGCTACCTACCAATCAATCCTGTAATCTTCGAACCGCGTCCCGAAGTAAGACGGGCTAGCTAGGAGCTAGCAGCTAGAAGTTACTTGCT